>DIVM01000153.1 GCA_002435835.1 Firmicutes bacterium UBA6132 | reverse complement strand
TAAATAAAACAACTGCAGGAGCTCTGGGATTAAAAATAGATGAAACAAGTTTAAAAGAATTCAAAATAATAGAATAATAAAAGAAATTTGTAATAAACTAAAAATTACCAATTAATAACAAAAATGGAGGATGTAAAATGAGTAAATTTAAAAAAGCAATTTCAATATTATTAATGCTAAGTTTAAGTCTTGGATTATTTACAGGATGTTCACAAGGTACAGGAGTAAAATTTGTAACAAAAAAAGGAAATGAAAAAGTTAAAATAGGAATTGTTCAACCAGTTGAACACCCATCTTTAAATCAAATTAGAGAAAGTATAATTTCTAATTTAAAAGAAATGGGATTAGAAGATAAAATTGAAATAGTATATAAGGATGCACAAGGTGATCCTTCAAACTTAAATACAATAGTTACTCAGTTTGTAGGAGAAGAAATGGATATTATAGTTCCAATAGGAACGGGTGCAGCACAAAGTGCTTTAGCAGCAACAAAAGATATTCCAATAATATTTGCAGCAGCAAGTTATCCTGTTGAAGCAGGCTTAGTTAAAGATGTAAATAAACCAGAAGCAAATATAACTGGAGTTTCAGATGCTATTGATGTAAATGAAATATTTAACCTTGCAAAAACACTTACACCAAATGTAAGAATATATGGATTTATATATAATTCAGGAGAAGTAAACTCAGTTTCTGCAGTTGAAAAAGCAAAAGAGTATTGTGAAGCAAATAAATTATATTACGTAGAAGCAACTATTACAAATTCAAGCGAACTTCTTCAAGCTACTCAATCATTAGTTGGAAAAGCAGATGCAATATTCACACCTACTGACAATACTGTAGCTTCGGCTATGTCAACATTAGCAGCAGAAGCAGCAAAAGCTGGCATACCAGTATATACTGGTGCAGACTCAATGGTTAAAGATGGCGGGTTTGCAACAGTTGGAGTTGATTATGATATTCTTGGAAAACAAGTTGCTGAAATGATTAAAAAAGTAATTGATTCAGAAAGTATAGCAAATATTCCAGTTCAAACATTAACAGAGTATACGAAAATAATTAATACTACTACAGCTGAGCAACTTGGTATTTCAGTTTCTGAGGAAAAATTAAAAGAATTTCAAGTAATAAAATAATATTAAAAGAAAAGAGGGGAATGTTTTGAGTTTAATATCATTAATAGGAGCAATTGAATTAGGGTTAGTATATTCATTGCTTGCATTTGGTTCATATATATCGTTTAAAATATTAAATATTGCTGACTTAACAGTTGATGGGAGTTTTGTTTTAGGAGCTGCTGTTTGTGCAATTTTCACATTTAACGGAATGCCTGTAGCAGGTTTATTATTAGCTATAGTAGCAGGAGCATTAGCTGGAGTAGTCACAGCTTTATTACAGACTAAAATGGGAATACAGCCCATTTTATCAGGTATTTTAACGATGACGGGACTTTATTCAATAAATTTAATGGTGATGGATGGAAAAGCAAATATTCCTCTCTTAAATAAAAATAGTATTTTTACATTTGCAGAAACTATTGTAGAAGGAAATTTATACAAAGTAGCAACTTTATTAATAATAATTATTGCAGTATTTGTAGGATTGAGTTTGTTTTTTAGAACACAACTTGGACTTTCCATTCGTGCAACTGGAGATAATGAGGATATGTGTAGAGCTTCTTCAATCGATACTGATTTAATTAAAATAATAGGATTTGCTGTTTCAAATGCAATAGTGTCATTGTCCGGAGCATTGGTTGCACAAATGCAGCAATCAGCAGATGTTAACATGGGTTCAGGAATGGTTGTTATAAGTTTTGCTTCAATAATAATAGGTGGGGCAATTATAAAAAATAAAAATATTACTGTAGGGTTATTGTCTGTAATTTTAGGTTCAGTTATTTATAGATTAATAATTGCCATGATATTAACTACAAATTTCCCTCCTTCATTATTAAAATTAATATCTGCAATAGTGGTTGTATCAGCTCTTTCTGTTCCATCATTAAAAAAGAACATGGAGTTGAACAAATTAAGAAGAGGGGGAAGTTCAAATGCTAATAATTAATTCAGCTAATAAATATTTTAATAAAAATACTCCTGATGAACATAAAGCATTGGACAACTTAAATCTTACTGTTGAAGATGGAGAGTTTGTTACCGTAATAGGTGGAAATGGAGCAGGAAAATCCACTTTGTTCAATTTAATATCTGGAACTATGTTTTGTGATTCAGGCTTAGTAGAACTAGATGGAGAAAATATAACTTATATGCCTGAACATAAGAGGGCAGCTTATATAGGTAGGATATTCCAAGATCCTATGAAAGGTACAGCTCCACATTTAACTGTTGGAGAAAATTTATTAATTGCATATATGCGAAGCACTAAAAAGAATTTATTTAAAAGCCCTACTAAACAGGATAAAAAATATATAAAAGAGAGATTAGCTAATTTAAATCTTGGATTAGAAGATAGGATGAATACAAAAATAGGTTTGCTTTCAGGTGGTCAAAGACAGGCAATAACATTAATAATGGCTACTTTAGTAAAACCAAAACTTTTATTGTTGGATGAACACACTGCAGCACTTGATCCATTAAGTGCTAAATCAGTTTTGGATTTGACAAACAGTATTGTGTCAGAAAATAAAATAACAACATTAATGATTACACACAATATTACATCTGCTCTTCAATTTGGAACAAGAACAATAATGATGGACACAGGAAGCATTGCAGTTGATATAAAAGGTGATGAAAGAAAAAATCTATCAGTTCAAGATATACTTAATAAATTTAATGAAGTTAAAAATAAAGAGTTTGATGATGATAATGTTCTTTTGTAAAAAGAACATTATAAATACCGGTGACCTAAAAAGTTCACCGGTATTTTAGTATTTAATATAAATTGCATTAATCAGTATAAGTGAAAGTTTCCTCATATCCGCATTCTGGGCAGTTTACAGTTACTTCATAGCTGTACATGGATAATATCTTTACATTTGTTGCTTCGCTAGCATTATCATCATTGCCTTTATATTTTACTTTTTTAGTATCTGACTCAGTTCTGCCGTAATAATAATTATATCTCTTACCGCATTTTTCACATCTTCTTCTTCCTCTTACAGTTATCATAATACACATCCTATATTAATTTTATATTTTATATTTGCTTTAGTTTTGATTTTTTTAATTATAATATTTAAAATAAACTTATTCAAGTGTTTTAATTTTTTTATTTAAATTGTAAAAACTAAATAATTATGATATATTTAATAAAAAATGATGAAAACGAAATCAGAGGTTAAAATGAATAAAAGAGATAAAATATTTTTTAATGAAATAACTAAAAAACCATGGTGGAACTTAGCAAAAATAGCTGCAGCTATTTTTTTATATTTATCAGGTTGCTTACAATTGAAAATTGGCAAACAACTTACAGTAGCTGCATCAGTAGTGTTTTTTGGTATTATCATGCATTATACAGTAACAGATTACATTGATAACAAACTTTATAAAAAAAATAAGAATTTTAAGCCTATTTTATTAGCAAAAGCTATAATGTATTTAATTTTAATTATAGCAGCAACATTATATTATTTTAATAACTTCAGTTTAATTTATGTTTTATTAACAGATATATTTTCTGTTGCAGTATATTTCATAATTACATTTTTAAGCAATAAGAATTAATTTTAATAATTTACTTGCAAGGAGGCTATATGGATTGGATTTGTGAAAAATCAGAATTATATGAAAATGAATTAGAGAATTTAATTATGGATAAGGATTATTTGAAATTATCTACAAATATTGATGAAGGATTTCTAATAACTCCTGTAATTGAGATACCTGAATTTACTGAAATAACACCTTCATGGAATTCTAAAACAAACAAAGACAGTTTTATAGAATTATTTATAAGAATAAGGATAGGTGAAAATTGGACTTCTTTTATTAGCTATGGTAAGTGGTCTTCCGATGGGTATAATGTTGGAACTATAGAAGACCAAAACTCAGAATTAGTTAAAGTTACTGAAGACAGAATAATAGTTAATGATGATAAATTTGCAGATGCAGTACAAATAAAAGTAATATTATATGGTAATGAACCAAAACTTAAATTAATTGGGTTTAGCACTAATTCTATTGAGGAAGAAAAATTATCAGGAAATTACTTAAAAGTTATTGAAGGAGTCACTAAAATTTCTCAATTAGCAAGTGGCCACAAAGATAGTAGTTCAATATGCAGCCCAACATCTCTTACAATGGTATTAAATTATTATAAAATACCAGCTACTTTAAATGATGTTGCAAAAGGTACATTTGATACTGGAAGCAAAAGTTATGGTAATTGGCCACAAAACGTTGCATATGCAGGAGAACAAGGATTAAGAGCTTACACTAAGTCATGTAGTTCTATAAATGTAGTAAAAAATTTAATAGCAAAAAATATTCCTGTAGTAGCTTCAGTTTGTACTAAAAATGATGATGAACTTGATGGAGCTATATTTCCATTTCCACATGGTCATTTGATGGTTGTTATAGGATTTGAAGAAAAAAATGGCGAAGAATATATAGTTGTAAATGATCCAGCTGTAAACAGTGATAAAGAAGTGAGAAAAAGTTATAAGTTAAATCAATGGGTTAAAGCTTGGAGGCACTACATTTACGTAATAACAAAATAATGAAGATTTAGGGACGGAGCTTTTGCTGCTTAGGGACGGACCTTTTGCTGCAAAAGCTCCGTCCCCAAATCACCACCAAATCACCAAATTGCTATTCCATGTTGGCAAATTGTGAATTGTATAGGTCTGAGTAAATGCCGTTTTGTTTTATTAATGTTTCATGGTTTCCTTTTTCTTGTATTCCTTTGTCGGTGAGAACTATTATTTCATCGGCATTTTTTATTGTTGATAATCTGTGAGCTACCACTACTGTTGTTCTTCCACGACTTAATTCTTCTAATGAATTTTGAATTAAAAGTTCTGTAGCATTGTCAAGTGCTGATGTTGCTTCATCAAGTATTAATATAGGAGGATTTTTTAGAAATACACGTGCTATTGAAATTCTTTGTTTTTGTCCGCCTGATAATTTTATTCCTCTTTCCCCTACATATGTTTCGTATCCATTTGGTAAAGACATTATGAAATCATGGATATTTGCCATTTTGGCAGCATGTATAACTTCTTCTTTTGTAGAGTCATATTTGCCACATAAAATATTTTCATAAATAGTTCCTGTAAATAAAAATACATCTTGTTGAACTATTCCTATGTTGTCTCTTAATGATTTTCGAGTTATATTTCGTATATTTATATCATCAATAGAAATTTCTCCATTTTCAGTTTCATAAAAACGAGGAATTAAATGGCAAAGAGTTGTTTTGCCACCACCTGATGGGCCAACAAATGCAACAGTTTTTCCTTTTTGAATATTAAAACTAATATCTTTTAATATTTCTTTATTTTCATCATATGAGAATGTTACTTCACTAAACTTTATATTGCCTTGCAAGGTTTTTACATCCACTGCATTAGGTTCATCTTTTTCTAACTGCTCATCCATAACTTCTGTAAATCTTTTAAATCCTGATGATCCTGATTGATATTGTTCAACAAAATTAACTAACTTTCTAATAGGGCTTAAAAAATTGCTAACGTACAACAAGAATGCAGCAAAGTCACCATAATTTATATATCCTTTAAAGAAAAATATACCGCCTGCGCTTAATACTACAATATTTAAAATATCCATAATAAATGATGTTGTAGTGTGAAATTCAGCCATTACTTTATAGGCATTTTTTCTTGCTTTTTGAAATAAGCTGTTGTTTTTTTCAAATTTTTCTATTTCATTGTCTTTGTTAGAAAATGCTTTTGATACTCTTATTCCAGATATGCTGTTTTCCAAGTTTGCATTTACTTCACCTATTGCCACTCTTGTTTGCATAAAAGCATTGGCCATTTTAACGCGTAATTTCATAGCAATAAATATTAAAAATGGCACTATTGAAAAAACTATTAATGCAAGAGGGAAATTAATTGTTGATAAAAGCACAAAGGAACCAAGCATCATGACTATGGATATAAATAAATCTTCTGGCCCGTGATGTGCAAGTTCAGAAATATCCATTAAATCATTAACTATTCTTGAAGTTAGTGTTCCAGTTTTGTTTTCATCAAAAAATACAAAGGGTAAATCTTGAAGGTGTTCAAACATATCTCGGCGCATATCTGCTTGCATTTTAACACCCATTATATGTCCATAGTATGTGATAAAATAATTCAGTCCTGCTTTAGCTAAAAATATTACTACTAATATAAACAACCATGTCAACATTAAATTAAGTTGTTGGTTTGGTACATATATATTTATTATGTTTCTTGTTACCATTGGATAAAATAAATCACAAACAGACATTAAGAATGCACAGATCATATCCAATATAAAAATTTTCTTTACTGGTTTATAATATTTAATAAATCTTCTTATCATTTGAACTCCTTATATTAGTAGTAGTTTATTATAAATCATAATATAATACTTTAATAATTAATCATAATATGATTATACACAATATGTTAAATTTCAGCGGCTTGTCATCCTGAATGATAGCGAGGGATCTTATAATTTGAATGTTTTTAGATTCTTCGCTACCGCTCAGAATGACATATATGTACTTTTGGGGTAATAATCATAATATTATAACATATTAACATATTTTGATGCAAAGTTAATAATTATGTTTTTTATTATTTATAATTATGATAAAATAAAAGAAATAATTTTTGCATATACGAGGGATGAACTTTGAATATAGAATTAAAAGAAAATGAAAAAATAGAAGATTTGCAGTGTAACGGTTTAAGAATAATTCAAAATAAAAAGTGGTTTTGTTTTGGAATGGATGCAGTTTTGCTGACAAATTATTGTAATGTAAAAAACAATTCAAAAATAGTTGATTTAGGAACTGGAACTGGAATTATTCCCATTTTATTAAGCGGCAAAAGAAATTATTCTCATGCTTATGGAATTGAAATTCAAACAGAAGTTGCTGAAATGGCTAAAAGAAGCGTGGAATTAAACAACTTACAAGAAAAAATCGAAATTTTAAATATAGATTTAAATGAAGCAACAAATCATTTGGAGCCTCATTCTTTTGATGCAGTTATATCTAATCCACCTTATAAACTTACTAACAGCGGAATTATTAATCCAACAGATCAAAAGGCAATATCAAGACATGAAATAAAATGCAGCCTTGAAGATGTAATAAGAACTGCTGCTGTTTTATTAAAACAGTATGGAAACTTTTATATGATTCATAGACCTGATAGATTAGCAGACATCATTTGTTTGTTAAGACAATATAAATTAGAACCAAAACAAATTCGTTTTGTTCATTCAAGAGTTGGTGATAAACCAAAAATGATTATGATTCGTGCATCAAAACATGGAAAACCTGAACTGAAATTTGATAATCCTCTTTATATTTATGGTGATGATGGTAAATATACTGATGATGTTTATAAAATATATGGGATGGAATAATGGATGACAAAATTAAAAATAATGATTTATCATCAAGATAGCCGCTATAATATTTAGCGGCTATTTTATGTGTAATTAATGGATTAATGATAAAAATTTTTTATAAGTACAAATAACAAAAATGTTATATATTACATTGTTAATATAATTATTTTCTTTATTATTATTAAAAATAATATGATATAATAAATATAGTGAAAAAAAGACTGACGTCTATGTTTCACTATATTTATTGAATCGTTGTGATGCAAGACTTACGTCTTGCCTTATGATATAATGAATTATAAAAATATGGAGAAATTTATGAAGCTTGTTTTAGTAGACAATAACAATAAAATAGAATTTATAAAATTTTATAAAAGTAAATATTTAAATAATCCATTAAAAAGAGATTCTTTATCAGGAATGGTGAAATCGTTATTATATGGAAAATCTGTGCTGTGCAAATCTGTTGACCTGTTACCTTTAATGGTGATGGAAAACAATAAAATTATTATGATTTGTATATTAGCATATGCTTATAGGATGAATGATTATATACAAATAAGCTTTTTTGAATCTGAAGAATTTAATATAAAAGCTTTTAATATGATTTTAAATAGAGCTGAAAAATGGGCAAAGGAAAAGGGTGCTTCTAAAATATCTGCGTCATTAAATATACATGTTAATTATGGGTTAGGTTTTTTAGACAGCCATTATGATGCGCCACAAAGTTTTGGTATGGGTCATAATCCTCCATTTTATCATGAATATTTTAAACAAAATGGATTTGCGCAAATTCCCATGGTAAGTTATAAAAAAAACATGACTCAAGTTCATGAGTTATTAAATAAAAACATTCAAAAGAAAATTGAAAGCAAATATACCGTAAGAGAAGTGAATTTTAATAATTTGCAATCTGAAGTAAGCATTTATACAAAAATTAATAATGAAGCATTTAAAAAACATTTATTTTATTATCCTCGAAATGAAGAAGAGGATATGGAATTATTTAAGGATCTTAAGTTTTTATTAAAGCCTGAAAATTTAATATATGTTGAAAAAGATCAAGTACCTGTTGGTTTCATGCTTTGGTATCCTGATTTTAATCAATTGATAAAACCATCTGAAACAGTGGGAATAAAAACTGTAATAAAAAACAAGTTGTTTCATAGGAAAATTAATACATTTAAAATTGTTGAAATGGGAGTTATACCATCGGAACAAAATAAAGGTGCTATATTTGCTTTATTTAATTATTGTTTTAAATGTACAAAAGGAAAATATGATTTTTTTGAATCGAGCTGGATATTAGAGGATAATATAAATTCTAAGTGTTTTGGAATTAAGTGGGCTGATGGTGAATCAAAGCATTACAAAGCGTATATTAAGGAATTAAATAATGAAAATATATAATTCAGTAAATGATTTAGTAAAAGAATTAAATAATCTGGATAAAATAAAAAAGATAAATAATATCAATGACGTATTTGAAGAGGATTTAGTTATACTACTACAATTATTAGAAAAAGTAAATCCGTGTAACCAGCAATATGAATTATGTGATAATAGTATAATTATTTCATATGATTTAAAAATAAATTTATTGAATTTTAAAAATATAATTCCATTAAAAGCTAATGTCCAAATAATTGGTGTGCCTGTCTCTATATCACAAAAAGGTTATTTTTGTAATGCAAATTCTATAATAAATATAATTGAAAAAAGAAAAGGTTTAAAATTAATTTTAAATTCAGATGTTGAGTTTGAAAATGGTGGTAAAACTTTATCAACATTTGTTTTTAAAAACAGATTCAGATCTTTTAATGAATATTTAAATGAATTAAGAAGTCCATACAGAAGGCGTATCAATAAGGCGCTTAATCATAGGAATCTATTAACAATAAGAAAATTAGACAAAAGTAATTTTAATGAAAATCATTACAATTTATATTTAAGCATTATGGAAAGAACTGAAAATCCATTAGAAACATTGAAAAAAGAGTTTTTCTTGGATTACGATGCTGAAATTTTTGAATTTATAGACAATAAATCCAATGATGTGGTAGGTTTTATTCAAATTAAAGAAATGAAAAATAAATTGCATTTTTTATTTGGCGGTTTTAAAAAAGAAAGCATTAAAGAATATGATATTTATTACAATATGCTTCTTAAAATTATAGAATTGGGCATAGAAAAACAAGTTGAATTTATAGAATTTGGCCAAACAGCAGAAGAATGCAAATTAAAAATCGGCTGTAAAGAAGTCCCTAAATTTATGTATGTTCATCACAGCAATCCTATATTGAACTTTTTTATCCAAAAATTAGTTCCTTTGTTTTCATATAAACCATATAACATTAAACATCATGTTTTTAAAGCATAGATACTAAAGGAGTATTATGATTGTTTTTTTAGAAAAGATAAGAGTTAAAACTATTTTTTCTGCTTTTGAACCAGTAAAAGTTGAGCCATTGGAACTTTTCTGTTTAAAATTAGTATTAAATAATATGAATTTAGAAAATTATTTAATAGATGATTTGTTTAAATTAAAAGCACCATTGGACAAACATCCAGATATAGTTATACTTACTGGTTATAATGTTGCAGAACAAAAATTAATAGAAACATCTGAAATTTATAAATTAAAATACCCAAATATAAAAATAATAGTTGGGGGAGTGCATATTCAAAAAAACAAAGAAACTTTTCATGTAAATTCAATTGATTATGTATTTCATTCTCAAAGTTTGAACTCTTTTAAATTATTAATAGAAAAAATATTAAAAGGTGATAGAACAGTTTTATCTTATGGGGTTGATTGCTTAATAAATGATAAATCGGGTAATAAATATTGGCATTTGGGCAAAGAAGAAACAGTACATGAAAATGAAAATTATAAAATAGATAGAAATATATTTAAACAAATAAGCAAGAAAACACGATACCTTGAAAAAAGAAATGTTGCTTTAATAAAAGGCAGTATAGGATGTCCATATAACTGTTCTTACTGTTTTTGCAAAGAAATAAACAACAATCAATATATAAAAGCAAATTATAAAGAAATAGCAGATGAAATGGAAAATATAGAAGCAGATTATTTTTGGATAGTTGATGATGTTTTATTTACTACAAGAAAAGATGCAGAAGAATTTATAGAAATATTTAAGCAAAGAAATATTAAAGCAAAAATCATAGCTTATTTAAGAGCAGATTTTATTTTAAAAGAGCAGGATTTATTAAAAGAATTAAGAGAAGTTGGGATTGTAGAAGTAATAGTTGGATTTGAAGCAACTAATAACAATGAACTTAAGAATTATGAAAAAACTACAAACGCATTGGATTATCCTAAAGTGATTTCTCTGTTAAAAGAAAACAATATTGATCTGACAGCTCTTTTTATGGTGCACCCTGATTATAAATTAAAAGACTTTAGAAATTTAAATAAATTTATAAGAAATAATAAAATAGATGTTTTTACAATATCGATTTTTACTCCCATAAAGGGAACAAAATCCTATGAAAATTTAAAAGAAAATTTAATAACATTAAACCCTGAGAAATTTGATTTCATGCATTTAACTCTTAAGTCTAAATTGCCGAAATTTTTATTTTATATATTGTTTTATTGCATTCATTTAAACTTACTTAGATCAAAACGCATTTGGACATATATTAAAAGCTAAATGTGTGTTAATGATTTGAAGTATATGTGATTATGCAATTAGAAAGGAATTACACTAATATGAAACAAGAAATTTGGAACTTTTGGTCAAATAAATATCACAAGCTTTGGGTACAAAAATTTTCTTTGAAACCTACAAGAAATTATATTTTAAATCATATAAAAGAAAATTATAATATAGATGAAAATATTGAAAAAATTAAAGTATTGGATTTAGGCTGTGGCCCAGGAGAATTAATTGAAGAATTACAAAATAATTTCAAAAGTTTTCATATAACTGGAGTGGATTTTTCTGAAGGAATGCTTAATGTATCAAAAACAAGAAATCCCAAAGCAAAACATATACATTTGGATGTTAAAGATTTAAATAAATTAAAAGATCGATTTAATATAATTATTTGCACTCATTCACTTCCATATTATAAAGAGCCTGAAAAAACAATGAAAGAATTAAACAGATTACTTATAGATGATGGAAAAATATATATGGGATTTGCTTCAGGAAACAATTTATATGATAAATTTGTTTTAAGTTTTGTAAAATTAACTACTGGCCCTGCAAATTATCCATCCGATGATAAATTTAAACAATTGATTAATCCTTATTTTAAAATAGAAAAATTAAAAATTATAAAGGAAAAGTCGTTCATGCCAAGAATTGCAGTATATACTTTAAAGAAGGTGAAAATATGAACATACTTCTCATTCGTCCTAAACCACATAAAAACACCATAGGTCTTCAGCATGTTATGATTTGCGAACCATTAGAATTAGAATATCTTGTGTCAAATATCCCTGAGGATTTAAAAGATAAGATTAATATAAAAATTATAGATTTAATAGTGGATAAAAGAGATTTCAATTATATTTTAAAAACAGAGCGCCCTGATTTTATTTTATTTACTGGATATATAACTCATGTTGGAATTATAAAAGTGTTATCAAAATCTGCAAAGGAATTATTTCCCCATTTATTAACAGGAGTGGGAGGGGTTCATGCGGAAGTTGTGCCCGGTGATTTTAAATCCCCTTTTATTGATTTTATATATGATAAAAATGGTATAGATGGCTTTAATTTAACAGTAAGTAAATTAATTGATGGTAAAGATGTGCAACAAATTAATGAAGAACTTAAAAAACAAACTTGTAAAAAAAGTAATTTCAATTATAAATTTCCTGATAGAAGTGCTGTATCAAAATATAGGAAATTTTATTACTATATGTTTCATAGTCCTTGTGCGCTTATTAAAACATCATTTGGCTGCCCATATAATTGTAGTTTTTGTTTTTGTAAAGAAATAACGGACGGAAAATATTTTGCAAGAGATGTTGATGAAATAATTGGCGAACTTCAAACAATACAGGAAGAAGAAATATATATTGTTGATGATGATT
>DIVM01000029.1 GCA_002435835.1 Firmicutes bacterium UBA6132 | reverse complement strand
TATGATATCATCGGAAATTTCCTTTTTTTCAAAAGGTTCTAACTTACTTTCCTTTTGCTTTACTTTTTTCTCTTCTTTTATTTCCACTACTTCTTTAACTTCAGATATTTCTTTTAAATTTAAATCATTATTTTCTGCATTAAGTGAAGTGTCATTAATGGATTTATTAATTTGACTTTGAGAATCATCTATTTTAAGTTGTGTAATATCTGACCTTGTTTTATCATTATTTGAGTAGTCATATATTTTAATATTTTCTTCCACACTTGTCAAAGCATTTTGATCTAAAATTTGAGAATCTATTTTATCTTTTTTGTTTTTCCTGCTACTTTTTTGCTTTTTATTTTTTTCTCTAAGTTCATCATTTGAATTTATATCTGTATCTGCAGTTTCTGGAAAAATAAAATTATATATTCCATCAAAAAAGCTTTTTATAAAATTTATAATTGCAGTAAAAAAGCTTACAACACTTTGATTTGTAATAAGTATTGCAAAAGTAAATAACATTGTACCAAGAACTATAACTGTTCCTATTTTTCCAACTAATTTTACACTTATTAATGTAAGTATATTACCTAATATTCCACCGCCATAATTATAATTACCTAATTCAGCTGAAAAAGTAAAAAGATCACTTAATGTCGGTTTTGAAGCTAACATTGCATATGTAGTAGTATCCGTTAATGCAGAATACATAGTATAACATGTAAAGAAACCAAGTATAGCTATTATTTGATTTTCATCATTAATTTTTACTATATTTAATAAACGTCTAATCCCTATTAGTAAAATAACATAAGGAAGTATATTTGCACCTAATCCAAAGGATGAATGAATTATTTTATTGATGGAATATCCAATTATGCCCGTCTGTGTATTCTTAGTTACAACTATTAAAAATAAAGCAAATGCTATAATAAAAATACCAGAAATTTCTTTTCTTATTATTTCTGATTTTCCATTTTTTACTTTATTTGAGCTTGTACTCTTTTTATTAACTGAACTTGAAGTGCTTTTTGAATTAGATTTCACTTTAGCCATTTAAAAAAAGTCCCCCTAAATTTTGTATCTTATTTCTTATACATCTTTGATTATATCATATAATCTTGTTTGTTCGCAATGATTATTTAAATGTTCAGACATTCGTATTTCTTAGTTTTACTGTACATAGTTGTTATTATTATTGTTATTGGTATTATTATTATTATTATTGTTTTCGTTATTGCTATTATTGTTTTCTTCTATTAAATTTCTCAAAACGCACATTGCAGAACTAAATCCACCTATNNTGCTGTTAAAACTGTTCCAACGTCGTTTGCAATTTCATCAGTATCATACATATATTTTAAAAATTCTTCTCTATCAACATTAGAATTATCAACTACGAAATTAGTAATTCGTTCCTGCATTTTTTGGAAATATCTAAATGTTTGAGGAACACCTATAACAAAACCATTTGTACGTATAGGATGTATTGTCATTGTTCCTGTTGGTACAATTAATGAGTGCCTTGCAGATACAGCCAGCGCATTTCCTATACTATGTCCTCCTCCTAAAACTATGGATACAGTTGGTTTTGTAATACTTGCTATTAACTCTGAAATTGCAAGACCAGCTTCCACATCTCCACCAACAGTATTAATTAATAAAAGTATTCCTTTTATTTGAGGATCCATTTCCGCTCCAATAAGCATAGGTATTATATGTTCATATTTTGTTGTTTTGCTTTGTGGAGGTAATGATGTATGACCTTCAATTTCACCTATTATACTTAAAAAACATATGTCTTTTACAGGATTAATATCTGTAACGCTACCCATTTGTTTAACATTTTCAATTGGTTCACTTGAATCTTCATCGTTATCACCTTTATTTACATTATTAAATAAAAATGGGTTAATAGCATTATCCTTGTTTTGAAATTGATTGTTTTGATTTTTATTATTACTTACTTGATTGTTTACTATTTCTTTATTTCTTTCTTCATTTGATATGTCATTAACTGTAAAATTACTTTTATTATTCATATATCCTCCAAAAAAATAATCAGGTTTTTTTATACCTAATTATTCTTTGGAGTTTTAAGTTTTTTATACATTTAACGCTAAATTCATTAATTTAAATTAATTTTCATTATCTCAAAATACATTTGAATTCTATCAGCAAAATTGATCAGAAATATTTTTTTTAAAAATGTCAAAATAATAAAATTTTTTTATACACTCTTGAATAAGAAGACGATTACATTTATAATAATTATATATTATTTTTGAAAGGACTAATAAATGAGCAATTATAAAATGAACACAAAATGTGTACAGTCTGGTTACAGACCGGGAAATGGAGAACCCAGACAAATTCCTATTATCCAAAGTACAACCTTCAAATACGATACCAGTGAAGATATGGGAAAATTATTTGACTTAGAAACCAGCGGTTATTTTTATACCAGACTTCAAAATCCAACAAACGACTATGTAGCAGCCAAAATTGCTGATATGGAAGGTGGTACTGCAGCGATGTTAACTTCCTCCGGTCAAGCTGCAAACTTTTATGCTTTATTTAATATATGTAATAGTGGGGATCACATTGTATCTTCTTCAACTATTTATGGAGGTACGTTTAACCTGATTTCTGTAACTATGGCTAAAATGGGCGTTACTGCAACATTTGTTCCTCCTGATTGTACGGAAGAAGAATTAAATGCAGCTTTTAAACCTAATACTAAGGCTGTTTTTGGCGAGACAATTGCTAATCCTTCACTTACTGTACTGGATATAGAAAAGTTTGCCAAAGCTGCCCACTTACATGGAGTACCACTCATTGTAGATAATACTTTTGCAACACCTATAAATTGTCGTCCTTTTGAATGGGGTGCTGACATAGTAACACACTCCACTACAAAATATATGGATGGTCATGGTGCTGCTGTGGGTGGAGCAATTGTGGACTCTGGAAATTTTGATTGGATGGCACACGCTGACAAATTTCCTGGTCTTTGTACTCCAGATGACAGCTATCACGGTATTACATATGCTGAAAAATTTGGTAAAGAAGGAGCTTTTATTACAAAATGTACTGCTCAAATAATGCGTGACCTTGGATCAATACAATCGCCACAGCATGCATTTATCCTGAATTTAGGATTAGAAAGCTTGCATTTACGAGTTCCACGTCACTGTGAAAACGGAAAAAGTGTTGCAGAATTTTTAAATAATCATCCAAAAGTTGATTATGTAAAATACTGTGATCTACCAAGTGACAAATATTATGATGTAGCTCAAAAATATCTTCCAAATGGTTCCTGCGGTGTTGTTTCTTTTGGTTTAAAAGGCGGACGTAGGTCAGCTGAAATTTTTATGAAAAACCTTAAGCTTGCAGCCATAGAAACCCATGTAGCAGATGCTCGTACCTGCTGTCTAAATCCTGCAACAAGTACTCACCGCCAAATGAATGATGAACAGTTGATTGAAGCTGGAGTACCTGCAGAATTAATACGTATTAGCTGCGGTATTGAAGACAAAGAAGATTTGATATCTGACATTTCACAAGCTCTAAATTGCATAGAGTAAATAACTAGAAACATAATAAAGATTACTACTATCATATAAATTATTATATTCACAGCAAAAAACCTAAATTTGAAAATCATAATCAAATTTAGGTTTTTAATATTTGTTTACTAATAGCTTTAACCTTTATTTTGTATGAAATAATTGAACATTTTCTATAATTTTTTAGCATTTTGTTATTTACTCTAATAACATCCAGTTTTTATTCGTTTTCAATAATAATCATGTCACTACCAATTTTTTTAATGTTTTTCCAAGGTATTTCCTTTTTCTTTGTTTCTTTGAAAATACTAAAACGTGATGACTGGCCGGAAATAAAACTTAAAATTTCACCTGTCTTTTCATCAATGACTAAATCACAATCCCCAAAAATACCTAAATTTTCTCCTGAATCAATATTGATTATTTCTTTGCTGTAAAGTTCACTCAGTTTCAAATTATCCCCCCTATGCTATTATACTCTGTGTGGCCAAATACTGCAGATCCTCTTTCTGTATCACTATTCTTTATCTCCTTATAAAATTGAATGAAGAACAGTCTATGTTATCTTGCATATATACATTTCATGTTTTTAAAGCTATTTTAAATTTGCCTTCCTAATCATTTAAATTATATTCAAAATAATCTAAATTAGAACAATGTGGAATAAAATAGTCACAACCAAACATTAAATTTTGAAGAATATGTATAATATATTTTTTTAAAATTAATTCAATACAAATTCTCAATTCAAGATATATAGTAGTATAGGAAATTTCATTAAGTAAAGTACAAAATGAATAACTATAAATTTTTAAAGACAAAAAAACTCATGAAGTATCATCGTAACTCCATTAAAGTCAAAATATTTTAGAAATTTCTTTTTTATAATCTATGAAACCATTCCAAAATAAACAAATATTTTCAAATTGAAAATCTACACATATTTATTCAATCTTATGCATCATAATCAGTCGTTAATTGCCTCGATACCGAGACGTTTAAGCTCGTCAATATGATCTTGCATTTTTTTTAGTGTCTCTTGAGAGTGTCCTTCCCAGTCCAAAACCTCGCCAACTACTCGAAGTGGGTGTTGTGTTCGGTATGACCTCGTTGGGTTTCCTGGAAACCTCTTGTTCGTTAGATTGGGGTCATCTTCAATGGGACCTGTGGGCTCTACAAGATAAATTCGACCAGGTTCATCACCTACTGCCAGTTCTGCTCCCCAAGTGGCCGCATCTAATGTCGCTGTCAGATAGACGTAGTTGGCCTTCGTTTTTTTACCATAGTTTGAGTTATGGCCAGGTTCCAATAAGTCTCCAACCTTTAGGTCGGCTTTTGTGCCATGGTAGAAAGGTCCGGATTCAGATATTTTAAAATCATTTTCAGTTTCTTGTTTTATTATATTATTCATGTATAACTCCTCCAATTATTGAATACAGGGCAGTTTCCACATTGTACTGATAAATTTAAAAGTAAAATTAGCCTCTTGTAATAATTTCATCTGTTATTAATGATTTTGAAATATACATTGCTTTTATTATGTCATTAAAGCGATCGTAATAAGAAGTACTCTCTGCAAATTTAAGTTGTGCTTTTTCACATTTACTGATAATTGAAGATACAGGGCGAAGTGCATCTTCCAATTCTTCTTTAGTATACTTATCTATAACATTTTCATGCGTTATTAATGATTTCGAAATATACATTGCTTTTATCCTGTTCTTAAGTAGTGTATGTTGAGATGTACCCTCCGCAAATTTAATCTGTATTTTTTCACATTTACTGATAGTTGAAGATACAACTCGCAGTGCATCTAACAATTCTTCTCTTGTATACTTATCCATAGCATTTCACCTCAAACTATTATATCATAATTTGAATATAACATTTTCAATTATTTTATCTTTCAAATCTGATCTCTCTTTATATATATACTCATCAACTACCAAGTTTCTTAAATATATTCCATGTTTAAGGTTTTTACTAAACTGAAAATCACCAAAGCTGAATAGTTTATTGGAATCGCATATTCCATTTGAATAATATACTCTTTCAATAGGGAATAACGACTTGTCAAATTTCAATTCTCTTAATCCATAAATATCTATTTCAACTCCTATACATTCATAGACAGATTTTAATGAATCAAACATTTGAAATGCTAATAGTTCAATTTTTCCAGCATTTTTGCTTCTCAACTGGCTATTATAACATTCTTCAAATGCTTCTGAATAATTGGTTATAAATGATATTTCATAACTTATATCATCAAGAAAACCCACCATCAAACGTCCAACCATACCATTTTTTAACTTAATATCTATTGAAGAAAGTGGATACTTAGATAGATCATTGTAATCAAACATATTCTTACTAAATATTTCAAGTCCTTCCCATACTAATTCATAATTAATTTTATTAGGTTCATAATTAAAGAATACAATACTATCCATATATTCAATATCTGATTCAATTGATTTTAATAACTCTATAAGTTTTGGGTTATCAAATGGCATTTCAATGCAATTTGATATTATTAAATACTCTCCACATCCCTTGTTGCTTACTCCGCAGTTCGATAATCTTCAATTACGAAGGTTACAAAGATTCAACTTTCGTTTAAACTTTCCATTTTTCCCTTAACCATGTACTGTTCGGGAGATAAAGCACAAGTTATCTCTCTACAAATGAGTGGAAAGTACCATTCATAAGCATCATCGCTATTTTGCCATTCAATAATATTTTTATTTTATTGTTTTGTTGGATCATAATCTTCATCTTCACCCCTAAACTTATTATAAAAATACCATATTTAACTATTTTAAGCATTCGCTTGAATAAAAATATTTACTAATTCCTAATTTAATACAATCTTCAAAACAATCAGGCTTATCGCCTGCATAAATCGATTGAATAATCATATTTTTGTCATATATTCCCTCAAAACTTAATTCAAGCCCATGCCCGTTCCATTCTTCTCCAATTATTCTTGTCTGTATAATTTTCTTATTTATAAAAATTGAATATGCTCAAATCTTTTCAATTGTGTATTCATGGCAAATAACATATCACCTTCTACTTTTTTAATTGTTAAAACCTCGGAGCCTATTGTTCCACATACAGAATAAATACCATCATTAAATACTAAAAATGCTATATTAAACTCAGGTTCAACAATTTCAACAAAAAAATCTACCAGAACTTTACCTTCAAACTCTAATGCTTTAAGTTTTGTATTTTTGATAATATCTTTATAGCTATACATTATTAATCTCCTGCTACCTTTATTATAAAATTTATTTTACAATTATTAGCTCTTCTTTTTGTACCAATTTTCCAGCCATATTCTATTACCTAAACCATGAATTGTATCTTCCTTTGAATATTTTATAATAACTTTTAAAGCCTTATCTTCTATGTCAAGTGGATAATTCATGTTTTCTAAAATATGATGTGCTACCCAAGCGTCTGTTTTATAGCCATCATCATCTAATAATTCAGCAAATTCATAAATTCTCAAAGGATATTCTGAGTTAATGTATTTTGAAATTTTAATCATCTTATGTACTGCCTTATTAGATTTTTTCACTGATAACCTGTCTCCGTAATCAACATCATTGGTAATTTTTATTAATGTTTTATATTCTTCTATTAGTTGTTCAAATGATATTTTAGTAATTTATTATCCCTCCCTAACATGTCTATTTAAGTCATTACTAATTTCTTAAAATATAATTATTATCTTTACATCTCAAATTCTCTGATAAGCCACATGAATGAAATTATATTTGAAATAACATTTATCAATAAATAGAAAATAACGGCATTTAAATCACTTTTCAATTTTGAAGGATACTTTTTATAAATAATTAATATAAGTTCTAAAATCATTAAAAAAATACTTGCTATAAAAATATCAAAATTCCAGCCAAATATATCAGTAATAACATTTAGTACTCCCCAAGGTAATATCATTTGCAATTCAACCTAAAATTAAAGTCAAACTATGAAGCAAATATCTAACAAAATTTCTTGCCAATGCTCTCACCCCTCAAACAATTATGTATTTGTTATTTCCTTTCCAAATCTGTCTAAAAGATATGTTTGTCCTTCAAAGTTTTTCAATAATATCGTATCACCTAAAATATTGATAGAAGATCCCCCATTTTCAGTAACCCATATGTCCCTGCCACTAAAACTCCAAATCTTATTTCCAAATTTATCTACATTTATTATCTCAGTTTCAACATTTACAATGAATCCATCTTCAAATGAGTATAATTCTATACCAGTACCAAAATCTATTATTTTTATCTTCTTTTCTAATCTCTTAGAAATTAAATTAAAGAAAACTAAATAATCATCAATTAAAATTACAAGTACATTATCTTTTAAAACTGCACTATTTTCAATACTACCAAAACCCCTCCCAATTAAGGCAATTTTATGTTCACCCATATCACTATATATGCAAACACAATAAACACAAATATAATCGTTTCTCGTATAGTCTGCCATTTGAATAACATCATCGTAAAACTTGTTATCTGATGAGAAAAGAGTATATTGATTATCTTTTATTATTTCAATTTGGTAATCATCATTTGATAAAAACATTATATTTCCTCCATGGAAATTAATTTATTTCACTAATTGTAATGTCTTGGACAGTTTATATAATAACATTCATAAAATATATCATAATAATCACCATGTAATATATCATTGTTGTAAACGAAAACTTTATCATAACATTCTTTAATTCCTTCTAACCGTTTCATTTCATATGAAATATAATTTTTATATTCTTCATAACTATCCCATCTCTTCAAGAATGTCTTTCTCAATTTTTTCTGTGATTTCACACAGCTTCTTTTCAGCAACATTTGCCTGTCCTATTTGTTTCAACGCATAAAAATATCTATTAAGCCAGCTATCATCTTCTAAAAACTGACATTTATCATATAACTCTATACAGGTTTTATAATCACCTAAGATATACATAAAATCAGCCATCTCATCTATTTCTATTTCAAATTCCTTGTAATCTGTTTTCAACAATAATTCAACTATCTTTTTTGCTTCATCTATATTACCGCTAATTGCTAATTCTCTTCCGAGAGATAATGCAATTTTTGCATCAATTACTTCATCTTCAAACGGATATGAGTAAATTGATTTTAAAAGTTGAATTCCTTCTTCTTGATTA
This sequence comes from Firmicutes bacterium UBA6132, assembly GCA_002435835.1. The sequence goes on along the minus strand of DIVM01000029.1, from coordinate 2,623 downwards.
GAATATGCTAATAAACAAATTGCCTCACAATATCTATGTGACTTTTTTTGTGAAAGTTCATATGCTTTATGAAACAGCTTTGATGCCTTTTTATAATCATTTTTTTCAAAGCAGACTTTACCATATGCATAATAAGTACTTGCATATTTTGAATTGAGATTAATAGCTTGAATAAGCAAATTTATCGCTCTTTCTTTATAGCGCTCTCCACACTCTTCAAGCAGAAAATAAGCCATATCTGTAGCCCATAGGGCAAAACCATCATCTGAAAAATTTAATTTATTTTGAGCATAGCATTGTTCTAATATTTCAATTGTTTCAGTATCCTCACTCAACTCACTATTTATCATAACCAAAAGGCAATAGGCTTCAATATTTGATGAATTTATAGATATTTCTGATTTAAGAATATCTCTATATTTTTTTAAAATTTTGGCTCTTTCATCATATTCAAGGTTCATAATGCCTTGAAGCTTTTTAATTATTTTATTTATATCCATTTATTCATCTCCATGAGCTACTGATATGGTAATCTTTGTATGATAAAATTCTAATATAATGACGTAATTTTAAATAATACATATAAAAATTAAAACATATTAAATGTCTTCCCGTTCTTCTTTGACTTCACTTTTTAAGGTATCAAAAAATTCTTCTACTTTATTTTGTACATCTTCTTCAGTAAAATAAACACCAGGATACATTTTTAAATCTTCTTCATACATAGAATATCTACTTGTAACTTCATTTAATCGTTCAAATTCTTTATTCTCTAACATGCTAAGATTAGCTTCATTCCTCTCATTGCAATAAATTTCAGTAAATTGATCACAAAAAATATTTGTTGTATAATTACCTTTTCTATATTCTTTAATAAGATAATACAGTTGTTCTTTTATTTTCATAACTAAATCTCCAAGTGTATGTTCTTTAATAATAGGCTACAAGTTTGATAAATGATCTAAAACTGCTTTTACTGTCGCTAATGGCAACTGCCTTCATCATTCAAACTCTTTAACTTTTTAATACTGTCATGCATTTCTCTATTCAATAAAAAGCTTCTCTACATCACTAACAAACTCAGCGTCTAATCCTTCAGAATACTTTTCAAAATTTTCTTTATTGACAGTTTTAACTATACCCTGATTTTTTATTTTTTTATCAAAATCAAATAATATGTCTTCAAAACCTTTATTGCCTTCATCCATTACACTTCCACCAAAAAAATTAATAGATGTACCGTCATTTAATATAACATCATAATATGGATAATATGAATCTTCATTTCCTATAGCAAGCCCTACATTTATTTTTTTAATATCTTTATAATCATAGATAATGCCTATTGGTTGCAATGGAGAACTTATTTTTATGCTATTATTATATAAAATTGTATAACTTGTCATTCCTACATAAATAGCTACTAATAAAATTAAAATATAAGAAATCTTTACTATTATAAAATATTTTTCTATAATATCTAAAAACTCCAAAATTTTATTCAGGCAATAAAATACTAATTTATCCGTTTTACTCTGTAAATTTATATCTACTAATTCATCCTCATCACTTACTATATTTTCAAACTTCTGTATTTTTTTATTATTAATATACTTTTCTTTAATTATTATAATCCAATATATAATTAAAAACATAATCATACAAGCAGGTATCACATTAAAATTGTTAGATACAAACAACAAATAATCACCTTTGCCGAATAAATACATCTGCATTGAAAAATAGCTGAAAAGTGTTGTCATAGCAATTATAACTACTAATATAACAAAACTTATATATTTAAAGACACTAAGTCCTAAAGCTTTTAATACATTCATTTTTTCTGTTCCTTTACTCTAATAAATCAGCAATTTCATTAAACCCGTATTTTTTTACATATAAGAATGCCAAAAAGTTATTTCCACTATTTAGTTAACTAACATACACTTCTATGAAATCAAAGCCTAACAGTTTATTCTTTTCAATACTCCTGTAACCTTTTCAGAGACAAATACTTTCACATTTTAAAAATAAATTATATTTCTAAAACATAACTACCATTACGAGCAGCTACAATTAAATTATTACTATCGTTAAAAAAAGAAATGTCAGTTGCACCTTTTATAAAGCAATTACTAAAAATAAAAAAATTTAAATCTTTTGAGTTTCTTCTGCTATGATATTCCAAGCAACTCAATCAATGCTGCATGGTATATTTATAACATTCTACTTTTTAAGAAAGGAACTATGTGGTTTTGAAAGGTAATAATCATCTGCCAATAACCATACATTGCTGCATCGCAAATTCCTTGATTATTTTTATCAGCATTTCGCAATAATCCTTCATATTGCAAGCCACATTTTAGCATCACTTTTCCTGAATTTAGATTTTTTGGATCATGGCGAGATTCTATTCGTTTAGCGCCTACCTTTTCAATTGAATAACCCTCTCAAATGCTTCAGATGTAATCCCTTGCTAATGCAGCTATTTTATTTAATGTTTTCCAATTACGCACAGTGGTTGGTACATTCAATTTATGAAGATTATTGGCAAGTTTTGAATTACGAATACTATGATGGAATAAAAGGTATACATCTCTCCCAAAGTTTCAACAAATAAGTG
>DIVM01000360.1 GCA_002435835.1 Firmicutes bacterium UBA6132 | reverse complement strand
TAAGAAAATATTATGAAGAAAAAAACCAAACAGTTAACAAAGCAGAAATTGTTAGAATTTCAAAGGGATGTACAGGTATAAAAAGGACATCTGGGCAACATCCTGGAGGAATAATAGTAGTTCCTAAAGGTCGTGAAATATATGAATTTTGTCCAGTTCAGCATCCTGCAGATGATCCAAATTCTGATATCATAACAACACATTTTGACTATCACTCTATAGATTCTAACTTATTGAAATTAGATATACTTGGACATGATGATCCTACTGTTATAAAAATGCTTGAGGATATTACAGGAGTGGATGCTAAAACAATTCCTATGGATGATAAGGAAACTATGTCATTATTTTCGTCAACATCGGCTTTGAAAGTAACACCTCAGCAAATAAATTCAAAGGTAGGAACTTTCGGTGTTCCGGAATTTGGAACTAAATTCGTAAGAGGAATGCTTTTAGATACTTTACCAAAAACATTTATGGATTTAATATGTATATCAGGACTTTCTCATGGTACAGATGTATGGCTTGGAAATGCAAAAGATTTAATCGATTCTAAAGTAGTTACTTCTATAAGTGAGGCAGTATGTACAAGGGATGATATAATGGTTTATCTCATTAAAAAAGGACTACCACCAAATTCAGCTTTTAAAATAATGGAAATTGTACGTAAAGGAAAAGCATTAAAGGAACCTAAATGGCCTGAATATGAAGATTTAATGAGAGAATACGAAGTGCCTGAATGGTATATTGACTCTTGTAAAAAAATAAAGTACATGTTCCCTAAAGCACATGCTGCTGCTTATGTAATGATGGCATTTAGAATTGCTTGGTTTAAAGTTCATATACCACAGGCTTATTATACTGCATATTTCACCATTAGAGCTAAAGCATTTGATGCAGAATTTATGATATTTGGAAAAGAAGTTGTTAAACAAAAAATGAAAGAAATTGATGACTTAGGCAATGAAGCTGCTAACAAAGATAGGGATATGTATGATGATTTAGAAATTGTATTGGAAATGTATGAAAGAGGATACAAATTCCTTCCTATTGATTTGTATAAATCTGATGCAACAAAATTTATATTAGAAGAAGATGGTATAAGGCCTCCTTTTAATAGTATATCAGGCATGGGAGGAGTGGCTGCAGAAGGAGTATACAATGCAGTACATGAAGAAGAACCTTTAAAATCCATGGATGATTTAAGGAAACGTGCTAAAATAGGAAATGCATCCATAGAACTTCTTAAAAAATTTGGTTGTTTAAAGGGACTTCCTGAAAGTGATCAATTAAGCTTTTTTGATGTAATTTAAAAAAGTAAAAGCTCATACGCGTAAACGTGTCAGTTTTTTATAAAATAAGATTGAATAAATTATAATTATAAAACGAGAAATAATTAATATAATATATTAAATTAAGATAAGGAAAAAATAATAATGAGCAAAAGGACAGATTATATTAGTTGGGATGATTATTTTATGGGGCTTGCATTGCTTTCTGCAAAAAGAAGCAAGGATCCATCTTCTCAAGTTGGAGCTTGTATTGTGGACAGTAGAACAAATCGTATTTTAAGCGTTGGATATAATGGGCTTCCGAAATTTTGTTCGGATGATGAATATCCTTGGGCACGTGAAGGTGAATCATATGATACTAAATATTTCTATGTTGTCCATGCTGAATTAAATGCAATACTTAACTCAAGAGGGGCAATGCTTGAGGGAAGTAAGCTTTACACAACTCTTTTTCCATGTAATGAATGTACTAAAGCTATTATCCAATCAGGAATAAAGGAAGTTGTATATTTAAGTGACAAATATAAAGATACAGACATAGTAAAAGCTTCTAAAAGAATGCTTACTAGTGCAGGCGTTGAATATCATAAATTTGAAACAGACAAAGATGGATTGAATTTATATTTTAATGATTAAAATATTAAGCATGATTATATGCTTAATGTCATCCTAAGCGGTAGCAAAGGATCTTTTAAAAAGCTGTTATACTAAGAAAAATTAGTGTAACAGCTTTTTTTATAAAATTTTATAACTATTTAGAAATAAGATGAATTAAAGGAAATAAGCAAAGTAGTAAAATTTCAAACATTAAAAGTCTTCTTTCAGATTTTTTATTTCTAAATTCAAAATACCCTTTAGTTATCGAATCTAAAACATTCATTCTATTTGAAAGAACTAAAAATCTTTCATTTAATTCGAAATAATCACTCATCATATCAAATATTTTTCTTAGTTCAATAGTTTTATTAAATTCTAAAGGTATACCAAGAAGTCTGACGCTTTCAATACTCCTATATTTAAATCTAATGCATTTTACTATTATTGAAATAACTTTTTTATTATTTGCTCTTAAATATCCTTTGTTCAAATATGAAATAAACTTGCCTGCTTCATCTAAAACATCGGAAAGTTCTGTTTCAATTTTGTAAAGCTCTATAGATTTTGCCAAAATTGATGCTACTATGTCATATAACTTTTTATGATATTGAATTTCAGTATTAGACCCTTCCCATAAAATTATATAATCATCAAAAGATATAATCATATGGGATTCATTAAATTTAGAAAATAATTTACTATCCAAATAAACATAAATTTGTTTCAAATATTCTAAAAAAATATAAATCTCATTTTGATTAAAATTTAAGAAAGTAATACAACCATATTTATATAAGTAAACAGCTTTATTTGAAGAATTATATTTAAGTATATTTTCTATTTCTTGCTCTTCTATTTTAATATATTCTTTCCACGCTACATCTTGAGTTTTATTAAAATATTTAGCTATTTTCGTAAGAGGTAGCCTTGAAGCTACTTTGTATGTATTAAAAATTATATTTTCCATAATACACCCACTTACTTAAATAAATCAAAAATCATAAGTATTACTTCAATAACAATTAAAATAACAATAATCCATTCTACAAATAATCCGCGTATAGAATTGCTAATAGAACCAAGACCATCTATAATGCTTTTTAAAATTTCTGTTTTGCTTTTAATAACTTCATATCGGTCATTTAATTCAAAAAAATGAGACATTTGTTCATAAAAATCAGAAGCATCACTATTTATCCAAGTAATGTCAGGCTTATCTAATATCATTATATAAGCAATAGTATTGTATTCATGTCTTACAATTCTTGATGTTGTTTTTGCAAGTTCTTTGTTTCCTATATTTAATTTTCCTTTTTCAAGATTATCAATTTTACTTTCAAGGTCATCAAGAATTCTGCTAAGTTGTTCTTCAATTCTTTCGAGCGCTACTGATTTAGCAATTACTATTGATACTAACTCAGGATAAAACAACTGTTTGTTTGGTATTTGAACATAACTGTCAGTTAATTCTACTTCCTTATCTTCAGCATAATGAATTTCATAATCATCTTGAAACTTATTATAGCGTTCAATATCAATATCAGGTTTTATTATTTTTAAATAATGCATAAATTTTTCTGTGTGATTAATATTAGTATTTATAAAAACTATACTTCCAAAAGAAAAAACAAGTATTTTCTGGTTTTCATCTGTTTTTTCTTCTAAAATTCTTTCGAGAACTTCTTCTTTTAGAATAAGAGGTTCTTCCCATGTATATTGTTTTTTTATATTGCATTCAACTGCAATTTTGTTAAGATCAATTTCATTTGTTACAGCGTAAGTTTTAAATTTTAAATCATTCATATGCTCACCACTCTTTAAATTAATATCTATACTAAAAATATTATATCTAAATAATATGCTTGTATACAAAAAATAAGAAATAATAAAAAGAATTTTAATAATATTTGATATTTTTAATATTTTGTGATATAATAACTAAGTAGTAAATAATTAACGCGGGATAGAGCAGATGGAAGCTCGTCGGGCTCATAACCCGGAGGCCGTTGGTTCGAGTCCAGCTCCCGCTACCAAAAATGTTTTTAAAGTAAAATTGGTCAGTTTTAAGACCAATTTTTTTTATTATAAAATTACATAAAAAAATGTTCGAGGGAATATTTCCAATCGAACATTTTTTATATTATTTATTGATTATTAATTATTATCTAAGACCTTTATTTGCTGCTTGTTCTCCAAGCTCTACTAACCTTTTTGTCATATAACCACCGACATAACCATTTTGTCTTGAAGTTAAAGTACCTTTATCTACTGATTCATAGTTTGTTAATCCTAATTCGTTTGCTATTTCTGCCTTCATTTGGTTAAGAGCTTGTTTTGCTTCTGGAACAACTATGTTATTACTTGAATTATTTCTACTCATTGTTTATACCTCCTTTTGTTGGTGTAATTATAGTTTAAACAATTTCTATATAAATATAACAAGTAGTTTTTAACTTTTATGGAAATTGATTTTCAAAGCATTTTAGAATAAAATTTTCCGACATTTTTCCTATATACAAATCACAAGATTTTGTTATATAATGATGTCATATTGAAATTTTTTTCTAAGAAGGTTAATGAAGAATGAAAAGAATTAAAGATGTTTTTAGTGATTTTAAATTAGGAGATAATATTAGTATTGCTATAGTAGACGATGTAGTTTTAAGTAAAAATACTAAAACTATTGAAATGAAAATCAATTCAGATAAATATATTGAATTAAGAGAATTAGAAAGTCTTAACGATTTTATTAAAAAAAGATTTGGATTGAATGAATGCAAAATAGTGGTAAACTATGCTCATGGAACCTATAAAAAGCCCATAGAAGAAGAGCTTAAAAATATTATATCACACTTAGCAAATAAATATCCTGCTTTAAAATCAGTTTTAAAAAACAGTGATTGTGAAATAAATGAAAATAAAATTAATTTTAAATTCAAAAGTGCTGTTTCGGGATTATTAAAAGCAAAAGGTTATGATAAAAAAATCCAAGAAGCTGTAAATAGATTTTATGGAGAAAATTATCAAATAAATTTTGATGATATAGTTAGCAAAGAAGAGTTTATAAAACTGCAAGAGATGGCTGTTTCAAAAGAAATGTTATTTATTCAAAATGAAGTTATTCAAGCATCAAGCTCAAGTAATAGTGATTTTAAACAACCTAAAAAATCTGCTGAAACAAAATATGAAGTAAAATCAGAAAAATCAAAATCAGCAACAAGCAGCAAAAAAGATAATCCGCTAATAATATTAGGAAGAAATGTTAATTCAAAAGATACTATTATTAAAATAACGGATATAACACCTGATGAAGGAAGAATAGCTATAGAAGGCGAAATTTCAAATATTGAAGCAAAAGAATTAAGAAGTGGAAAAACATTAATTTCTTTTGATTTATATGATGGTACAAGTTCTATAACCTGTAAATCATTTTTGCAGCAAGGTGATGATGGAGAAGTGATATCAAGACTTAATAAGGCTAAGGGTGTTAGAGTTGCAGGTAATTCTGGATTAAGTAAGTTTTCTGGAGAAATAGAGCTTGTTGCCAATACAATTATAGAAACAGAAGGTGTTAAGAAAACACAAAGGATGGATAATCAAGAAGTTAAGAGAGTAGAACTTCACATGCATACTCAAATGAGCCAGATGGATGCCATGAGTAGCGCTACTGATTTAATAAAAAGAGCTAAGAGTTGGGGAATGAAATCTATTGCTATTACAGATCATGGTGTAGTTCAATCCTACCCTGAAGCACATAAGCTTTTGGGAAGAGATAACCCAGATATGAAAGTAATATATGGAGTAGAGGCTTATTTAGCACCTGATAAAAAGCCTTCTGTAACAAATATTAAAGGCCAAGATATTGATACAATATATTGTGTGTTGGATTTAGAGACCACAGGTTTTTCTCCTATAACTGAAAAAATTACAGAAATAGGGATTATGAAACTTCAAAATGGAAAAGTGATGGATGAATTTAGTTGTTTCGTAAATCCACAAAAACCTATTCCAGCAAGAGTTATTGAAGTTACAAATATAACTGATGATATGGTAAAGCATGCAGAAACCATAGAACAGGTATTTCCTAAAATGTTGGAATTTATTAAAGATAGTGTTTTAGTTGCACATAATGCTGACTTTGACATAGGATTTTTAAAACATCAAGCAAAAGTTTTAGGCTATGAATTTGATTATACTTATTTAGATACATTATCTTTAGCAAAAGAACTTTTCCCGGATTTTAAAACTTATAAATTAGGAAGAATTGCTAAAAATTTAAATATTAAAGTTGAAGTAGCTCACAGGGCACTTGATGACGTGGATACTACAGTTAAAATATTTAATATAATGCTTGAAAAATTAAAGGAAAGAGGCGCTGAGACCCTCGAAGATATAGAAATATATGCATCGGATGAAATATCTAAAAAAGAAGAATATAAAAAACTTAAAACATATCATGCTATAATTTTGGCAAAGAATTATACTGGATTAAAAAATCTGTACAAGCTTGTATCTCTTTCTCATTTGGATTATTTTTATAAAAAGCCAAGAATACTAAAAAGCATTTTTAAAAAATATTCAGAAGGGTTAATAATAGGCAGTGCATGTAGCGAAGGAGAACTTTATCAAGCAATATTGCTTGGAAAATCAGACAATCAAATAGAATCAATTGCAAAAGATTACGATTATTTAGAAATACAGCCACTTGGTAATAATGATTATTTAATAAGAAATGAACAAGTTCCAAGCAAGGAATATTTAAAGGACATTAATAGAAAAATTGTTGCTCTCGGTGAAAAGTTAAACAAGCCAGTGGTTGCAACGGGAGATGTACATTTCTTAGATCCGGAGGATGAAATTTACAGGCGTATACTTGAAGCAGGTCAAGGATTTAAGGATGCGGATAATCAAGCTCCATTATATTTAAAAACTACTGAAGAAATGCTACGCGAATTTTCGTACTTAGGAATGGAAAAAGCATATGAAGTAGTAGTTACAAATACAAATATAATTTCTGATATGTGTGAGCAAATAAGTCCGATTTCTCCTGAAAAATGTCCTCCGCATATAGAAGGCTGTGAACAGACCATAAAGGACATTGCATTTGGGAAGGCTTATGAACTTTATGGAAATACTCTACCTGAAATTGTTCAGAAGCGATTAGACAAAGAACTTGATTCTATAATAAAAAATGGTTTCTCAGTTATGTATATAATCGCTCAAAAACTGGTTTGGAAATCAAATGAAGATGGGTACCTGGTAGGTTCAAGGGGCTCTGTTGGTTCCTCAGTTGTAGCTTATATGACAGGTATAACAGAAGTAAATGCTTTGCCGCCACATTATAGATGTCCAAAATGTAAGTATTCTGATTTTTCTGATAAAGGAATAAAAATAGGTTTTGATTTACCCGATGCATCATGTCCTGTTTGCGGTGAAAATTTAGCTAAGGACGGTATAGATATTCCTTTTGAAACCTTTTTAGGTTTTAACGGTGATAAGGAGCCAGATATAGACTTAAACTTTTCTGGAGAATATCAGGCTAAAGCACATAAATATACTGAAGTAATATTTGGAAAAGGAACAACCTTTAAGGCAGGAACTATAGGTACTATAGCAGATAAAACTGCTTTTGGATATG
>DIVM01000335.1 GCA_002435835.1 Firmicutes bacterium UBA6132 | reverse complement strand
GGAAATTTCCGATGATATCATAAATACTCTTAGTAGTACAATACAAGGTAAGTATAAACTTCCATCATCTTCATTATTAGAAAATACTCCATCCCATGTAAAAGGGGAAAGAGGAGAAAAAGAAGAGCTAAGAAAAGATGGTGAAAAACTTATTGAAACTTTAAACAATTTTAATATACCATGTAATATTTTACAAATAAATAAAGGACCAACTATTACAAGGTATGAAATTCAACCTGCACCGGGGATTAAAGTAAGCAAAATCACAAGTTTATCAAATGATTTAGCAATGGCATTAGCAACTTCACAAATACGTATGGAAGCTCCTATTCCGGGTAAAGCTGCCATAGGTATAGAAGTAGCTAATAAAATTAAATCAAGCGTTCATTTAAGAAGCATTGTTGAGTCAAAAGAATATAAATCTGCTAATACAAATATTCCTTTTGCTTTAGGAAAAGATATAGCAGGTAAAAATATTGTTGCAAGCATTGATAAAATGCCACACCTTTTAATTGCAGGGGCAACAGGTTCAGGTAAGAGTGTTTGTATAAATACTTTAATAATGAGTATATTGTTTAGAGCAAAACCTGATGAAGTTAAACTTATTTTAATAGACCCTAAAGTTGTTGAATTAAGTATTTATAATTCGGTTCCTCATTTGTTGATACCAGTTGTAACTGACCCACGAAAAGCAGCAAATGCTCTTAACTGGGCAGTATCAGAAATGACAAATCGTTATAAAATATTTGCTGCAAATTCTGTTAGAGATATTTTTTCATATAATGAAAGAATGATAAAAGAAAATAAAGAAAAAATGCCTCAAATAGTTATTATAATAGATGAGCTTGCTGATTTAATGACTGTCGCATCTAGTGAAGTTGAAGAATATATTACGAGAATTGCTCAACTTGCAAGGGCATGTGGTATGCATTTAGTTATAGCAACTCAAAGACCTTCTGTTGATGTTATAACAGGTGTAATAAAAGCAAATATACCATCCCGTATAGCATTTGCTGTATCGTCATATATTGACTCTCGTACAATACTTGACACAGCAGGGGCTGAAAAACTTCTTGGTAAAGGAGATATGCTTTATCACCCAATGGGCATGTCAAAACCAATACGTATACAGGGAACATTTATTTCTGATGAAGAAATTAAAAGTGTTGTTGATTATATAAGAGAACAGCAAATAGAATTAAAAACACCAAAAAGCAATGATATAATGAAAGAAATAGAAAAAAATCCTGAACAACCTGAAGATGTTGATGAATTTTTAGAGCAAGCAGTAGAAATGGTTGTTAATGATGGTCAAGCATCAGCATCATATATTCAAAGAAAATTTAAAGTAGGATATTCAAGGGCTGCAAGAATAATTGATCAGCTTGAAGAAAGAGGCATAGTTGGTGGGCATGAAGGTAGCAAACCAAGAAAAGTGCTTATAACAAAAGAAGAATTAGAAGAAATGAGAGGAAATAATTAGTGAAAAAAATATACATGCATTCGTTGGGATGTTCTAAAAACTTGGTAGACTCAGAAAATATTTTAGGCATACTTGAAAATAAGGGCTTTGAAGTTACAGATTTTGCAGACAAAGCTGATTATATTATAATAAATACTTGTTCATTTATTAATGATGCAAAAGAAGAATCTATAAATGCTATTGTAGCTGCAGCAGACATTAAAAATAATGTTAATTCAGAAGCTAAAATCGCAGTAGTAGGATGTTTACCTCAACGTTACAGCGATGAATTAAAAGATGAAATTCCTGAAGTTGATATTTGGTTAGGAACAAGCGGTTTTGAAAAAATTGCTGAAAAAATTGAACTTTATGAAAAAGAACATAATTTAGTTATAGATACTGTTATAGAAGAAAATTTACAAGAAAATCTTCCAAGAAAAACTATGACTCCTGATTATTATGCTTATTTGAAAATAGCTGAAGGCTGTGATAATTGCTGTACTTACTGTGCTATTCCTCAACTTAGAGGAAGATATAAAAGCAGAAGAATAGAAAATATAGTTGAAGAAGCTAAACGTCTTGCAGATAAAGGAATTAAAGAGTTAATTGTTATAGCTCAAGATACAAGCAAATATGGTTTAGATATTTATAAAGAAAGAAAACTTCACGAAGTTATAAGAGAAATATCTAAAATTGATGGATTAAAGTGGATTCGTATTCATTATTTATATCCAGAAGATACTTATGATGAACTAATAAAAGAGTTTAAAAATAATGATAAACTTTTAAATTATTTTGACATTCCACTTCAACATATTAATGATAGAATACTAAAACGAATGAATAGACAAGTAACAAAAGAACAAATTGTAGAACTTATTAATAAAATAAGAAATGAAGTTCCTAACTCTGTTATAAGAACATCACTAATAACAGGATTTCCAGGAGAAACTGATGAAGAACATGAAGAATTAAAACAATTTTTAAATGATTATAAATTAGATAGAGTTGGAATTTTTAAATATTCAAGAGAAGAAAATACTCCAGCTTATAAACTTCCTGATCAAATATCTGATGAAGTAAAAGATGAAAGACATGCAGAACTTATGGAAGTTCAAATGCAAGTTTCAAGTGAATTAAGCTTTAATAAAATTGGAAATATTTATGAAGTATTAATTGAAGAAAAAGATGTTGAAAACATATATGTAGGAAGAACTTATATGGATTCAATAGAAATAGATGGTTGTGTTTATGTTACATCTGATAAAGAGTTAACTATTGGCGAATTTTATAAAGTTAAAATAAATGACGCCTTAGAATATGATTTAATAGGAGATGTGTTTTATGATGAATTGGTTTAAAAATTTAAATTTGCCAAACCAGTTAACATTAATTAGAATTTTACTTATTCCTTTATTCCTTATATTTCTGTTTATTACAGGTGGAATATTTAGATTCATACCACTGATCATTTTTGTTGGAGCTGCTATTACAGACGCAATAGACGGTCATATAGCACGAAGGGATCATTTAATAACTGACTTTGGAAAATTTATGGATCCATTAGCAGATAAAATGCTTACTGCTGCAGCTTTTATTGCATTTGTAGAAATAGGTTATTTAAGTTCTTGGGTTGTAATACTGATTATAGCAAGAGAATTTATAATTTCTGGTTTCAGAACATTAGCTGCTTCTAATGGAGTAACTATTTCTGCAAACTCTTGGGGAAAAGTAAAAACAATATTCCAGATGGTTTTAATAGTTGTAATACTTTTTCATTACACAGGATATTTTGGATTTTTCACTTTATTAATTACACCTTTAATTTTTATTACAGTTATTTTAACTGTAGTTTCTGGAGCAACATATATTTATGATAATTTAAATGTTTTAAAATAAATATTATTTCATAAAAGGGCGGTTTGTAATTGCCCTTTTATAATAATTGAAATTACTATTGAGAATTAAGGTTTTATTAAAGATAATAAAATATATGAAAAATTTCATATATACATTGACAAAGAAATAAAAATGAACTATAATGTACAAAGAACAAATGTTCTAAATTTAATCGAGAGGTCGAACATGGAAAAAGAAAAAGCCCTTGAGCTGGCGCTTGCTCAGATTGAAAAGCAATTTGGAAAAGGTTCAATAATGAAACTTGGAGCAAATGCAAAATTAGACATTGAAGCAATACCAACAGGTGCATTAAACCTTGATATAGCAACAGGTATTGGCGGAGTTCCTAAAGGAAGAATTATAGAAATATTTGGACCGGAATCATCAGGTAAAACTACTGTAGCTTTACATATAATAGCAGAAGCACAAAAACAAGGAGGCATTGCTGGATTTATAGATGCAGAACATGCATTAGATCCTGGATATGCTAAAAAACTTGGTGTTAATATAGAAGATTTAATTATATCTCAACCTGACACAGGTGAACAAGGTCTTGAAATAGCAGAAGCACTTGTTAGAAGCGGAGCTGTGGATATTATTGTTGTTGACTCAGTTGCTGCATTAGTACCAAAAGCTGAAATTGAAGGTGATATGGGAGATTCTCATATGGGCTTACAAGCAAGACTTATGTCCCAAGCTTTAAGAAAATTAGCGGGAGCAATAAATAAATCTAATACTGTAGTAATTTTTATAAACCAATTGCGTGAAAAAGTAGGGGTTATGTTCGGAAGTCCAGAAACTACTACTGGTGGTCGTGCTCTTAAATTCTATGCTTCAATGCGTTTCGATGTAAGAAAAATTGAAACTCTTAAAAAAGGCGACGATGTATATGGAAGTAGAACACGTGTAAAAATAGTTAAAAATAAAGTTGCTCCTCCATTTAGGCAAGCAGAATTTGATATAATATATGGTAAAGGTATATCAAAAGTAGGGTGCATACTTGATATGGGTGTTGAAGCAGGTGTTGTAAATAAATCTGGTGCATGGTATTCTTACGAAGGTAACAGAATTGGACAAGGTAGAGAAAATTCTAAAGAATATCTTGAATCAAATCCTGAATTAATGAATTTAATAGATTCTAAAGTTAGAGAAAAATTTATAGTAGGCGATATAAATATACCTGCTGTTGATGTAGAAGAAAAAGACACGGATACAGAAGAATAAAATTTTAATAATAAAATTTCTAAGGCACATATGTGCCTTTTTTTTATTTTATTATTAACTAAATATAATAAACAAAATGTTTTTTATGTAAACCAACGAAGACAATTAAATGAAAAAATTATATATCTATCATTAAAAAATGGTTTATTAAATATTAATGTCATAAATAATATAAATTATATTTATAGTTAAATTAATTTATTAATTTAATGTTAACATAAATAAACAATTTGAGATATTTTAATGACAGTTAATAAATATATTTGTTATAATATGATTACCACCCCAAAAGTCACTCCGTGACTTTTGGGTGCAAGTTATAACTTGCAACAGCAGTTTGCGACGTTGTCGCAAATTTCTGCAAGCTCGCTTGCAGAAAAAAGTCGTGAAACGACTTTCTGGTAAACAATCATAATATTACAAGTACATAATTAATAAAATAAAAATTTGTAATAGTTGTTAATTTATATTAATCTATAAACAAATTTAGCACAAATGAAAACGATTGGATGGCGAATAATATGTATATGGATGATAAAATACTAATAGGTAAAAGCAATGCACCTGTTTATTTATTGCCTAAGATGGCTAATAGGCATGGTCTCATAGCAGGGGCAACTGGAACTGGTAAAACTGTTACTTTAAAAGTTTTAGCTGAATCATTTAGTGAAATGGGTGTTCCGATATTTCTTTTTGGGATTTGTTTGGGGAATATGGCCATCAAGTAAGAACAACTGTTTCTGAAATGGGACCTATGTTATTAAGTAGAATATTGGGATTGAACGACACTCAATCAGGTATATTAAACATCGTTTTTAGAATTGCAGACGACAAAGGGCTATTGCTTATAGATTTAAAAGATTTGCGTTCAATGATTCAATATGTAGGTGAAAATGCTCAAGATTTTAATTTAGAATATGGTAAAATATCTTCACAAAGCGTCGGTGCAATTTTAAGAAATTTAATGACTTTAGAAGATCAAGGTGGAGAAAAGTTTTTTGGTGAACCTGAGCTTGATTTAAATGATTGGATGAAGAAAGACAATGATGGGCGTGGATATATTAATATATTACACTCTGAAAAATTATTTCAAAGCCCTACTTTGTATTCTACATTTTTGTTGTGGATGCTTTCAGAATTATTTGAAATGCTTCCTGAAGAAGGGGATTTAGATAAACCCAAAATGGTATTTATCTTCGATGAAGCTCACCTTTTATTTGAAGATGCGCCAAAAGTACTTCTTCAAAAAATTGAACAAGTCGTAAGGCTTATTCGTTCAAAAGGTGTTGGCATATATTTTATTACTCAAAATCCAATGGATATTCCTGAAGATATATTAGGTCAGCTTGGAAACAGAGTGCAGCATGCCCTTCGTGCTTATACACCATCAGAAATTAAAAAGGTTGAAACTGCAGCTAAATCATTTAGACCAAATCCTAATTTTGAAACAATAACGGCTATTACTGAATTGGCAACAGGTGAAGCATTAGTTTCTTGTTTAGATGAAGATGGAAGACCTTCTATAGTAGAACGTGCTTTTATATTACCGCCTCAAAGCAGTTTTGGTACCCTAAGTTATATAATGAGAAATGATATAATAAATAATTCTCCCATGAAAAATAAGTACAATAAAGAATTAGATCGGGAATCTGCATATGAACTATTAAACCATAGAAAATCTGAAGAAAAAGATTTAATAGAAAAACAAAAGAAGTGGAAAGAAGAAAAAGCAGATAACTATGAAGAGGATTATAAAACAGAGAGAAAACAAAATAGAAAAAAAACATCATCTATGGAAAAAATAGCTAATTCTGCTATGACTTCTATTGGTAGAGAAATAGGTAGGCAATTAATTCGTGGATTGCTTGGTTCGCTTAGAAAATAATAATCTATATAACTAATGATTAATATATCTATAATTATATTAATTGTTTTTTATTCTTGTACAAGTGTTTGTCGAAAAAGGGGGAAAAGTGTAGTAAAAAACTATTCTTTATTTGTAAAATACACATTTTTCTTGACATAACGCATAAAAACTAATAAAATATATATATGTATATATTCAAGTATTAAGAAATAACTTTTACTTTTTAAATATATCTTAAAAGATAAAACATTTTATGACATTTCTCAAAATATTTTAAATTATGAACAAATGAAAATTGAAATGAAGAAAATGTATATTTCGCAGCTTGAAAATTTAATATGGGAGGTGCCGAATTGATTGAAATAATAGTTGGCATTGTTTGCTTAGCTATTGGTTTGGGTGTAGGTTTTTTAGCCCGTAAACGAATAGCAGAAGGCAAAATAGGCAGTGCTGAAGAAGAAGCTAAAAGAATAGTAGATGAAGCAGTTAAAGAAGCTGAAACAAAGAAAAAAGAAATTCTTGTAGAGGCAAAAGATGAAGCTCATAGAATTAGAAATGAGTATGAAAGAGAAAACAAAGAAAGACGTAACGAATTACAAAAATCAGAAAAAAGACTTATTAAAAAAGAAGAGATGCTTGATTCAAAAAGCATGCTTGTTGAAAAGAAAGACGAAACATTACAAAGAAAATTAAAAGAAATTGAAACAAAACAAATTAAATTGACAGCCATTCATGAAAAACAAGTTGAAGAATTAGAAAGAATTTCTGGTTTAACAACTGATGAAGCAAGAAATATGTTAATTGATAACATAAAAAGAGAGGCTGAACAAGAAGCAGCAGTAGCTGTTAAAGACATTGAAAGAGAAGCAAAAGAAACTGCAGAAAAGAAAGCAAGAGAAATTATTTCTTATGCAATACAAAAATGTTCTGCAGACCATGTAGCGGAAACAACTGTATCTGTTGTTGACTTACCTAACGATGAGATGAAAGGTCGAATCATCGGAAGGGAAGGAAGAAATATCAGAGCCTTAGAACAATTAACAGGTATAGATATTATAATAGACGATACTCCTGAAGCTGTAGTTATTTCTGGATTTGATCCAATTAGAAGAGAAGTTGCAAGACTTGCTTTAGAAAAATTAATAGCAGACGGTAGAATTCACCCAGCAAGAATTGAAGAAATGGTTGAAAAGTCTAAAAAAGAAATTGAGCAACAAATTAAAGATGAAGGTGAACAAGCAGTATTAGAAACTGGTGTTAACGGAATTCACCCTGAACTTATAAGATTATTAGGAAGATTGAAATTTAGAACAAGCTATGGTCAAAATGTACTAAAGCATTCTATGGAAGTTGCTTACCTTGCAGGAATAATGGCTGCTGAACTTGGCGCAGATGTTAAAATTGCAAAAAGAGCAGGTCTTTTACATGATATAGGTAAAGCTGTGGATCATGAAGTTGAAGGCCCTCATGTAACTATAGGTGAAGATTTAGCAAGAAAATACAAAGAAAATAAAGCTATTATACATGCTATAGCTGCTCATCATGGAGATATTGAACCTCAAACAGTTGAAGCTGTTTTAGTTCAAGCAGCAGATGCTATATCAGCGGCAAGACCTGGTGCAAGAAGAGAAACTCTAGAGACATACATAAAACGTTTAGAGAAACTTGAAGAAATATCAAATTCATTTGAAGGTGTTGAAAAATCATTTGCTATCCAAGCGGGTAGAGAAGTTCGTATAATGGTTAAACCTGAAATAACAAATGATACAAGTATAGTTCTTATTGCAAAAGAAATCGTAAAAAGAATTGAAGACGAAATGGAATACCCAGGACAAATAAAAGTAAATGTAATAAGAGAATCAAGAGCAATTGAATATGCTAAATAATTAAACATAGAAATTTATGGAAGTAAACAAAAAAATTGTTTACTTCTTTTTAATTTAGAGATAAAATAAGTGTGTAAGTTGATAAATAGCTTATAAATAAAAGTGAATATATAAAATTGATGTTAATTAACTTAAGTTAATTATTAAATAAATACGAAGAGGTATAGAATGTCAAGAGAAACATATGAAAATCCATTAATAACAAGATATGCAAGCAAAGAAATGAGTTATATTTTTTCTGATGAAAAAAAGTTTACTACATGGAGAAAATTATGGGTAGCTTTAGCAGAATCGGAAAAAGGACTTGGCTTGAAAATTACAGATGAACAAATTAATGAAATGAAAGAAAATATATATAATATCGATTATGATCTTGCAGCTAAAAAAGAAAAAGAGTTCAGACATGATGTAATGGCTCATGTGCATGCTTTTGGAACTGTTTGCCCTAATGCAATGCCTATAATCCATCTTGGTGCAACGAGTATGTATGTTGTTGATAACACAGATGCAATTCTCATGAAAGAAGCTCTTCTTTTATTAAAACAGAAATTAGTAAATGTAATAGATGCTCTATCAAAATTTTGTTTGGAATATAAAGATCTTCCTACACTTGGATATACTCATTATCAGCCAGCTCAATTAACAACTGTGGGTAAAAGAGCAAGCCTTTGGTTACAAGATTTATTAATAGATTATGAAGAATTAAATCATTTAATAGATATGGTTAAATTAAGAGGCGTAAAGGGAACAACTGGAACTCAAGCAAGCTTCATGGAGTTGTTTGACAATGATTCTGATAAAGTTAATAAATTAGAACAACTTGTTGTAGAAAAAATGGGATTTAAGGAAGCATTCAAATTAACAGGTCAAACATATACAAGAAAAGTTGATTATTATGTTTTAGCTGGCTTAAGTGGTATTGCTCAAAGCTTGCATAAAGCAACTAACGATATAAGAATTTTACAAGGTCAAAAAGAAATTGAAGAACCTTTTGAAAAAAATCAAATAGGATCATCTGCCATGGCTTATAAGAGAAATCCTATGAGAAGTGAAAGAATTGCTTCATTATCAAGATTCATAATTTCAAATGAAGCAAACATGGCAAATACAGTTGCAACTCAGTGGTTAGAAAGAACTCTGGATGATTCAGCTATAAAGAGGCTTGCTATGCCTCAAGGTTTCTTAGCAGCAGATGCAATACTTTCAATTGCATTAAATGTATTTTCAGGATTAGTTGTAAATGAAAAAGTTATAGAAAAACATGTTAATGATGAACTTCCGTTTATGACTACAGAAAATATTATAATGGAAGCTGTTAAACGTGGTGGAGATAGACAGGAACTTCATGAAGAAATAAGAGTATTATCTATGCAGGCAGCAGAACAAGTTAAAAAATTTGGTAAATCAAATGATTTAATAGAAAGAATGTATCAAAGTAAAGTTATAAATATGTCAAAAGAAGAAATTGATGCAGCTATAAATCCTAAGAAATTTGTAGGCAGAGCTCCTTACCAAGTTGAAGAATTCTACAATGAAACAATAAAACCGATTCTTGAAGAAAATAAAGAATTATTAGGTGTAAATGTAGAGCTTAGAGTATAATTAAATATAACATTAAAAAGCAATGACTAAAGAGTAAGTTTTTTTAGTTATTGCTTTTTTATTTATATATTATTTATATAAATGAAAAATATTAACATATATTCAATTTATACTGCTGACAAATGAAGGATCTTTACATCAAGCTGTATTTACATATATAAATTTATATTAAAATAATATTAAATAAAAATTAAAACTTACACCCTATTATTTTTGATATATCTGAAAACTTCAATTTAAAAGAAAAAAATGTTTTTGTATTCTCTACAAGTGCTGCCGGCATAAATATGTATAACGAATAGCTCATAGAAAAATTGGTTCTTAAAAAAGCTATTGTTAAAGGTAGTTTTTCTTGTAAAGGATTTTATTCAAATAAATTTTTAAAATTATTCGGGGGTACGGCTAAAGGTCATCCAAATAATGAAGACTATTTAAAGGCCAAAAATTTCGCATATAATATTAAAAATAATATTGATTTGGAAATAGTCTAAATATGAGCTTTATCGAGTAGAATAGAGCAATACCGACAAGAAGCTACATGTAAAAATATTATGTCGCAAAATATCTATTTTGCGACATAATAGGGGTAAAAAGCAGAGGAGAAGACCTTTTTAAATGGTTTTTAGCAATGTTTAAATTAGGTTTTTGAGGATTTATATTAAAGTCCATATTGCTTCATTTTAAACGCGTTCTGTGCCCTTGTAATATTGCGAGCTTTAAAATGAGTTTTAACAAAAGTTTTTTAACTTTTGATACATTTATACCTGTATAAATATCATCTTTTACTTTTTTATAAATTAATTTATTAAAATCTAATTGTTATCATTTATATTGTTAATATTTTTGTTAATTATTTATAAATTCATTTGGTATTTTTTTAGTTTTGTAACTATTAGAATTTTTGCAAACAAATTTTCGATTATGCTTGTTTTTTTTATAATAAATGTTTATAATTGATTTATATGTTAATATATAGCAAAACAAATAACATTACATATTAAGGAGAAATTCATGTATATAAATTATAGCAACTTGTGCCCGACCCCAATGTGTGATTTCTTAGATTATTTATTATCTATTAAAGGTAAGTCTGAAAAAACTGTTAACGAGTACTTTTTAGATTTAAGAACTTTTTATAGATTTCTTGTTATTAGATATAAGTTAAGTAAAGATACAAATATTTTTGAAGAAATTGATATTGAATTAGTTAACATAGATATTTTAAGAAAAGTAAATATAATGGATCTGCATTCTTTTATTTCGTTTTTGGATAGAGATAGAAAAAATTCAAATAAAACTAAAGCAAGAAAAATTGCATGTTTAAGATCATTTTTTAAATATTTATATACTATTGTACAATTAGTAAATGAAAATCCTGCTATTAATTTAGAAACACCTAAAAGCAGCGGCCGTTTGCCTGTTCATTTATCTTTAAATGAATCGAAAGAATTATTGATGACTATTGATGATTCGGATAGTTCAAATGAAAAACGTGATTATGCGATTATAACGCTTTTTTTAAACTGTGGACTTCGTTTATCAGAACTCATAAGCATTAATTTAAATAGTTTTAAAGACGACACTCTTTCTGTCATAGGTAAAGGTAATAAAGAAAGAACAATTTATTTAAATGAAGTATGTATTAAAGCATTAAAAGAATATATCCCTACAAGACTTGAACCTAAGGAAGGTCATGAAAATGCTTTGTTTTTAAGCAATCGAAGAACAAGATTTTCTCAAAAAGGTGTTCAACACATGCTAAAAAAATATTTAACTGTTGCTGGTTTATCTAATAAAAAATATTCTCCTCATAAGTTGAGACACACTGCTGCAACATTAATGTATCAATATGGGCATGTTGATATTAGAGCTTTACAAGAAATACTTGGACATGAAAGCGTATCAACAACTCAAATATATACCCATATTGATAAAGAGCAATTAAGAGAAGCAGTTA
>DIVM01000134.1:30142-40764 GCA_002435835.1 Firmicutes bacterium UBA6132 | reverse complement strand
TTTCCTGACATTGATAACAAAACATTTTATTTTCCATCGTTGATCCTCCAAATATTTTTGTTTTTTATTTGTTCTTGATGGTTTAATAATAAAACAACTTTAACAAAATTTCTGTAACATATGTTACAAACATAAAGAATTTTTTAACTTTAAATGCTTCTATCCGTTTATCACCTAAATCAGCGTGTAACTGCTTCCTGTCCCCATGTATCAGAATATTCCAAATGCTCAACTTTAATTGATGGATATTCATACCCATCATCTAATATAACTTTTTCAATTGTACCATAAACCTTTATCCATTTATTCATCTCAATATTTTCAGAGTAGTCTACCAGCAATGGTACAATTCCACCACCATCACCTCGTCCACAATTACATGCTGGACCTTTTCTGGCTACAAATTTTAATATTCCGTTTTCAGCAGTAAATCCTTCAACCTTAATCGTCTTTCCCTCATAGCTGTTTAAATTTGCGTAAATGTCTGATACAGTTGTCATGTAGAGGTTATCTCTGATTATAACATCTGCCTGATACCCTTCATAATCACCATTTGTAATTTCATTCGTGCTTTTTACTTCTGTCTGATAACCTGAATCAGTATTATCTGTAGGTTCATCAATAGTTTTTGTTTCTGCTTGATTATTTGTATTTGTAGTAGTGGTAGCAGCAATTTCATTTGCATTTTTCGCTTCTGCCTTATTGCATCCTACCATTACCAACATGCACAACACTACTATTAAACCTATTCTTATCTTTTTCATTGATTCTTCAACCCTTTCTTCATTCCGCCTTATAAACTTATTTTTTATGTGATGTGTACTTCGTTTACATGATTTAGCTTACTCGCATATTTCTTTTTCTACTCGTTTATTCTGCAAAAACAATTTTTCTTACAAGTCCTGATATGCTGAATATCATTAATAATGCTATATTTGCTAAAACTATAGATGCTCCTGTGCTTACGCCATATACATATGCAACATATATTCCAATCAGGAAGCTTATTACGCTGACAATCCCGCTACTTATAACAACATGCTTAAATGTTTTAAATAGTCTCATTGAACTTATAGCTGGGAATATAAGTATGCTGCTGATCAATATTGTTCCCATCATTCTCATACCTACAACTATGGTTACACCAGTCATTATAGCTATTATTGTGTTGTATCTATTTACATTAATCCCACTGGCAATAGCAAACTTTTCATCAAATGTTACCATGAATATCTTGTCATATAACGCTATAAACATAAATATTACCACTGAACTGGTTACTATGCTTAAAATCAAATCTTCAGTCGTCAATGTCACCAAACTGCCAAACATCATATTACATACGTCGGTATTCATGCCCGTTGTCATACTTGTAATTGCAACACCAACTGCTACTGCTCCGCTTCCTATCATTGCTATTGCACTGTCGCTGTTTATTTTGCTATTGCTGCCTATCCGCATCAATATTACCGCACTTAGTATGCTTAGTGGGATACTGACATATAAAGGAGTGATTCCCAATGCTACTGCAACCGTCAAACTTCCAAAACCCACATTGCTCAAGCCATCTCCTATAAGTGCATACCTTTTTAATACAAGCGTAACACCTAATAATGCAGAACATATGCTTACTAATAATCCTACTATTAATGCTTTCGTCATGAAACTGTAACTTAATATTTCTTGTATTGTATTAATCATTGTATTCTTCAAGACCCCCATTTTTTAGCTTTAATACTCTTCCCATAGCATATATTTTTTCTATATCATGAGTTATCATGATTATTGTATATCCTGCATTTTTGTTTAAGTCATTTAATAATGCATACAGGCTTTCTGTTGTCTTGTAATCTAATCCTTTTGTTGGCTCATCCAGCACTAACAGTTTGCACCCGGATGATAATGCGCGAGCTATTAACACTCTCTGCTGCTGTCCACCACTTAATTCATTAAAGTTTTTATTTGCTAAATTGCTAATATTTACAGCCTCTAAAGCATTATTAATACGATCCTTATATCCTGTTTTTTTCCATATGATTGAGCCACTGTATACTACCTCATATACACTTGCAGGAAAGTTCTTCTGTGTGTCGCTTGCTTGTGGCAAATATCCAATTTGTCCTTCAACTTTTACAGTACCGCTGTATCCTTTATTTATACTTAACAGACACTCTATCAAAGTTGACTTTCCTGCCCCATTTTCTCCAATAATACCTACAAATTCTCCGCTTTCAACCGTAAGATTTATACTGTTGATTACCTTCCTTTTATTGTATCCAAAGCTAAGATTCTCTATTGAGACCATCATTATGTATATCCTCTTTTCTGTTTTATTAATGCTTTATTACAGCAATGCCGTTTTCAATACTTCAACATTTCTTCTCATCAGACTTATATAAGTTTCCTCATTTTCAAAATCTTCTTTTGTAATATTGTGCAGTGAATGAATCTGCATCGCTTTTGCACCGGCTTCTTTTGCTATTGCAGTTGCAACCTTTTCATTTCCCATTTCAATATATAATACTACTGGTATTTTTTCTTCTTTAACCTTGCTGACTAAAAATGCAATTGTCTTTGGACTTGGTTCTGTTTCTGAACTACACCCGCTAAAAGCTGCACTATACTGCAAACCATAGTCATCGACAAAATATCTAAATGGAAACTTATCTCCAAAAACCAGTCTATCTCGCACCTTATCAGAGACGACTTCTTGAAACTCTGCATCTAAATTTTTTAGCTCTGTAATTTCCTTTACTGCATTATCTGCATATTCTTCTGCGTTTTCTACATCCATCTCTGATACGCTATTTCTTATCGCTGATGTAATTTTGATTGCATTTCTAACAGAAGTCCATATATGTTCATCTATTTCTTCTTGTTTATCTTCGCCTCCTACATGCTCTTCTTCTTGTTCCATACCATCTACATGTTCTTCTTCAACTGTATTAACAACATCTAATAATCTTAGCAACTTTGTATCTTCATTGTCTAATGTCTCGGCAACTTTATCCATCCAGCCTTCCATTTCTCCTCCAGTATAAATTACCAAATCTGCATTCTGCATCCTTACAATATCACTTGGTGTTGGTTCATAACTGTGGCTATTAGCCCCCGGATTCAATAACATTTCTACATTTCCATTGTCGCCTACAACCTGTTTTGCCAAGTCATAAGATGCAAATGTTGTTGCAATTACATCTATCTTGGCGGTTTCTTTATTATTTTCATTACTGTTTGTACTGTTTGTACTGTTTGTACTGTTTGCACTGTTTGTACAGCCAACCAAGCTTGCAGTTACTATCATCGTTATTACTGACATTAGCGCCTTTTTTTTCATATTAATTGTCTCCTTAATTTCCTGTTATTATTTTTAAAATTAACGTTCCATTATATCTCAGTTTTTATTTAATAAACTTGATTTAAATCAAGTTTTGAATTATTTATCTTTTGCGATTTTGAAAAATAATTACAATAACTGTTGTTTTTGATTATTCATTGAAACACAAAAAAATCCCTCGACTATATGTCAGAGGGAATGGTTATTGTATTTGTTTATTTTCAATTATCATATTTTTATCCCATTAGTTACCATGGTAACTTTTTTTATTTTTAAAATAAAGTATAATATAGAAAATTATAAAATAAAAGGAGTATATTATGTTAGAGAAAATTTATGAGTATTCGAAAGAAGACAATAAAAAAGCAGAAAAACTTATTGATGACGACAATGCAATGATAAACCACATGATTTTCCCAAAAGGAAACGGACTTCCTGAACACTTTCCAATTCAAATGTTTATATAATAATTGAAAGAGGAATTTTGACTTTGCAGCTTGGGGAGCAGGATCCTCATAAATACGAAAGAGGACAAATTGTAAACATACCGTACAATACAAAAATGAATGTTAATAACTTTGATGAAGATGTGCTTGAAATTTTTGTTATTAAAGCGCCAAACCCTAAAAATTATAAGGAGCAGTAATGATGAAAAAAATATTCACGGCTATTCCTGCAGCTTTTATTTCTTGTTTTATTTGTTGCACTGATGGCTACGGGAAGAATACATGCATGGATGGCGTTGTTCCTTCTAAGCGTGGTTGCTTCTTTACTTATAGGCCGCGTTTACTGCGGATGGTTTTGTCCTATTAATACAGTTATTAAACCAGTAACATGGTTTAAAAATAAAATGCAAATAAAAGGTTTAAATATTCCAACGGTATTAGAGAAGCCTGTGTTCAGATATTTGTTTCTTACTCTGTTTTTGGTAGTTTTCATATTCACAGTGAAAACCGACAAAACTATTCCTGTTTTTCCCACATTGGCTGTTTTGGGAATAATATTGACTTTATTATTTTCAGAAGAACTGTTTCACAGATATTTATGCCCCTTTGGAACAATACTTAGTTATTCAGGAGATGGCTCGAAACATTCTATGGCTGTTGATTCCGACAAATGCAACAATTGTGGTACATGCATGAGGGTATGTCCTGCTAAAGCCGTTGAATAAATGAAAAGCATCACATTATGAAAAAAGACTGCCTTGTATGCATGAAATGTTCAAGGAACTGCAAACAAAATGCCATAAATTATATATAATGAATTAATGGTTAAAATAAAAATAAATAAAAATTTGCAAAAACACCACTTCAATATAAAATGTCAAAAGTGCATTTTAATATTTTAAGTGGTGTTTTTTTCATATATTAAATTAAGAGCAAACCATCTAAATCCAAAATTTCTATTTTTCTGTTTGTTTTTTGTCTTATAAGTCCGTCATCTTCGAGGTCATAAAGCTTTCGGCTTATTGTTTCAGGAGTAGTGCCTAAATAAGAAGCCAAGTCTTTTTTAGCCATTGGTAATGTGATTTCTCTTGAATGCTCGTTGTCCATGCATTCAGCTAAAAAGAGCGCTATTCTCGTTTCTACTTTTTCCGTAGCAAAACGTGTAATTTGCGTTTCAGATTTTTCCAGCCTGTTTGAAAATTCGGACAATAATTTTAATGAAATGGACGGATATTTCAAAAGAAGTCCATTCAGATCCGAACGCTTCATTGTGCACACATCTGTTTCTTCCATTGCTTCTGCATAAGATTCATGAATCGTTTCATTAAATAAAGCTAATTCCCCCGTAAAGTCCCCTGCGCATAAAATGCGCACAAGCTGTTCTTTGCCTGATTCTGATAAACGGTAGATTTTTATTTTTCCCTTGCTCACAATATAAAGGGAATCTGATTTATCTTCTGCACTGTAAATAATTTCTCCTTTTTTGTAGGACGAAGTCTGAGTTGCACCTTTGATTTCATACATTTGAGATTCTTCTAAGTGATTGAAAATCGGAACTATTGAAACGCATACTTCGTGGGATTCTTCTGCGTGATGATGGTGATGAACATGATCATGACTATGACCATGATTTTGATCATGAGTATGGATATGCACTAATTTTGTACCTCCGGATTTTTGTTTTCAAGATGATGTTATTATAACTCTTTTTGCATATGAGTATGTGATTTTAGCAACATTTAAAATTTAAAATTTTATTATCAATATAAAATTTTAAATGTTGTACATTCAGCTAAAATTATAAGGTTATAATAAAAGCAGCTTTACTGAAAAAACCTTAGTCTGCTTCTATCTTTTAATAATATTATCAATCACTTTAATAAATGAAATGTGTTCTTGTCATAGTCGAGGATTCCTTCACTTTTCATCCGTGACAATTCCCTTGTGAGAGCTGAACGATCTGAGCACAGATAATCTGCCAATTCTAATCTTCCCATTGGAATTGTAAAATACTTTTCTCCCTTTATTTGAGCTTGATCCGATAAATAAGTCAGTATTTTTTCGTGCAATGATTTCTTTGAAATTATTTCTATTTTACCAATGAGTTTCATGTTTTTTTCAGCAATTAGTATCATCATGTTTTCAATTAGTTTATGATGGTACATACACGATTTTGAGCAAGTGTGGATAATTCTTTGAAATTGCAAAAAAAGCACTTCGCATGCATTTCTTGCTTTAAAGGAAACCGTACTGGTCAATGTATTGCTGCATACAAATGTTTCTCCAAATATCTGACCTTCAGTTACGTTTGCTATAATTGATTTATTGCCCCATATGTCTTCTTTTATCATCTGAACTGAACCGGTTATTACAATACCTATGTATTTAATTTCATCATCTGCAGATATAATGTAATTTCCTTTATCATAACTTTTTTTATAAGCTCCGAGACATTTCAGCATAGGCATTATTTCTGATATGTTTATATTATTAAACAATGGGATGTTTTGTAAAAGTTTTATATATTTATCCACAATATGCACCTCCAAGTACATTATATCAAAAGAGATATGGCGCTGCAAGACGACATACAAAAAACAGAATATAAAATTATTTTGCTGACTTTATACTCTGTTTTTGTTTAATTTATATTTAATTTTGTGCTGTTGTTGAGAATGTTTTGTTTACAAATTAACTGTTATTTGTTTTAATTGAGGACGGACATCCTGTTAAACGGCATCAATATCAGCTTAGCTTTTCCCATTATGTTTTCTTCTGAAATAAATGGATACTTCCATAATCTACTGTCATACGAATGTTCGCGGTAGTCGCCTAAAAAGAAATATTCTCCGTCAGGTACGGTAAATTTTCCGCCCCTTTCGTCAGGATATTTTACATATGGTTCGTCTAATTTTTGATCATTTACAAAAACGTCTCCGTTTGAATTTATTTCAACTATATCATTTGGTAAGCCAATTACTCGCTTTACCATAACTTCTTTAAACTCTTCTGAATAAAATACTAAAATGTCTTTTCTTTCGATTGATTCAGTATTGTGAATTCTTGCAGTAATGATGCGGTCACCAATTTCTATGGTAGGATACATTGATGCGCTCGGCACTGCAATAACAAAGAAAACATAATTGTATAAAAGTAAAGATATTATGGCAATGCCTGCAATAAATGATGACCACTTCAATGCTGCTTTCATTCTATTTCTCCTTTAAAAATTCCGCTTCAATATGAAGTATTAAAGCGGAATATATCTTATTTCTTGCAATTTTTCACTTTGATATGTGATATAACTGTTGTTACAAAGAACACGCCTGCTAATGTCCAAGCAATATAGTTTGTAGATGATTTTTCTGCTGCTTGTTCTGATGTATCTGTTGCAACTGCCGCAGCTTCTTCTGAACCTTGAGCAGCTTCAGCAGCTTCGGCGCCGTGAGCTCCGTGTTCTTCTTCACCTTCGGCAAATTTGAAGAATTTAACATATGCTTCTATATATTCTCTTCCTTCTTCAACATTATTCACATCAAAATCCTTTAAAGACATAACTTTTTCAAATCTTTCTGTAAGTTCTGGAACTTTTTCTTCTTCAATCAAACCTTCTAAAGGTGATAAGTTTCCAACTTCAATACTCTCGTCTGCTGCCAATACTTTTTCATCTATAGTAGTTCCTGATGGTTTCAATCCGTCAAATGGCGCTCCTTCTCCAGCTCTGTGAATTCTTACTAAATTCTCAAAGAAATATTTTTCAGCAAGTTCCTTTGCTTCCGGACTTAAGTCTTTAACTTTCATACTTAAGTTAAATATATCTGTTATTTCTTTTTCGTAATCCGGCTGAACCCATTTCAGCACATAGTTTACATTGTTGCTTTCAATTGCCTTTATTCCGTCCATCACAGTAGGGCCGTCCATTGTGTCACAATGCGCGCTTGCTGTTATCGGCATCATTATGATGATTGCCGCTGCAGTTACAACTGCTCCAAAAGATTTCATAAATCTTGATTTAATAAATTTTGCTTTCATTTTCTTTTCTCCTGATAATATTTATTTTTACTATGCAACTTTAGCTAATAAAACACGATAACCTAAACTATTGATAATATGTTCTATTTTAATATAACGTCATGTAGGTCAGTCCAATCAAAATACTGCTTTACTTAATGTTTCCTCAGTTGCTTTCATGTTATGATTTTAGTTTAATTTGATAATAATAACCTTGATTAAAATCAAGTTTTTAATTATTTATCTAAATTAATTATATGGCGCAAAAAAAGCCGAATATAAACTTCGACTCTTTTAATTAGTTATTACGTTGAAATGAAACTTTTTGCAAAATCCACATATGTTTCTTAATTTAAATATTTAACGTGAGCCAATCAAATTAGAATTTTCAAACATCATTTTATTAATATTGTATGAAATTAACAGCTGATACCTTCATATTTCTGCTTGTGCCAAATTTGTGTCGGCATCTATAACATCTACAGATGCCGACATTCCATTTTCATACAGCAATTTATTAATTCTTGCAGATTCCCTTGCCAACTCAACTGTTTTATTCATATTTACAAGTTCCCTTTCTGACTTGACTAAATTAAGGTATGATTTTCTGACATCAAGCTCAACGTACTTATATGATTGTGGTACATTGAATTCTGCATCCTTTAATTCTTCTTCAGCCGCTTTGTGTTGTCTTAAATTTCAAGTATAGTAAGCGGTATATGAATGTGTTTTTATTTTTTGAAGTTCTAAATTGTTTTTTGCTGTCATTATTTCAGGTCTTTCCGCTATTGCTTTAGCAACAGCTTCTTCCAAATTAATTTCTGCTGTTGGTATGTATTTCAAATTCTTGTCTGCCATAATTATTTCTGTTTTAAAGCGATGCATGCTTTTTAAACAGTTTTCTTCAGTCCCCTTCCAATAAAACATTAATACTGACGGACAAAATTAAGTCATTAACATTAAAAACAATAAGGCATCGCATTATAGAATTTCTGTTGTTTTAATATTATTCTCAAAATACTGCGAATATAAAATTAAACATGTCAAAGAAGGCTTTGGCAGAAAAAATAGGGATACAGCGGTCATCTCTGTCGCGTGAATTAAATAAGATGAGAAAAGACGGATTAATAGATTTCAATTCCAAATATATAACTATCAATGATGTAGAACTTTTAAAGAAGCTTCATATGGATAGTTGATATATCATAATTTGCTTAGAAATTTTCAAGATATGAAGCAGAAGTATAATATACTTTATATACTCATGAAACAACAAAACCATCCTATTGCTGGATGGTTTTGTTGTTTGTTTATTTAGCTGGGATTACAAACACTTGTCCTGGATAAATAAGGTGTGGATTAGCGATATGATTTAATTTTTGGATTTCATGGTAAGTTGTATTGAATTTCTTAGCTATTACCCAAAGTTTGTCTCCAGGTTTTACTGTGTAAGTAACTTTAGAAGGAGTTATATTTGATTTTGCAGCTTCAGCACCATGAACATCTTCAACAGTTTCAGCGCTGTGAGCTCCATGTTCTTCTTCTCCTTCAGCAAATTTGAAGAACTTAACATATGCTTCTATATATTCTCTTCCTTCTTCAAGATTATTTACATCAAAATCCTTTAAAGCCATTACATTTTCAAATCTTTCTTCAAGTTCAGGCATTTTTTCTTCTTCAATCATTCCATCCAAAGGTGATAAATTTCCAACTACAAGACTTTTGTCTGCAGCCAATACTTTTTCATCGATAGTAGTTCCTGAAGGTTTCAACCCATCAAATGGTGCTCCTTCGCCTGCTCTGTGCATTCTAACAAGTTCGCTGAAGAAATACTGCTCAGCAAGTTCTTTAGCTTCAGGACTAAAATCCTTTACTTTCATGCTTAAGTTGAATATATCTGTTATTTCATCTTCATAATCCGGCTGAATCCATTTCAATACATAGTTTACATTGTTGCTTTCAATTGCTTTGTATCCGTCTGCTACTGTAGGACCGTCCATTGTATCGCAATGAGCACTTGCCGTCATAGGCATCATCACGATTATTGCAGCCGCAGCTGCAACTGTTCCTATTGATTTCATTATTCTTGATTTAATAAAGTTTGCTTTCATTTCTTTTCTCCTTTAAATTTTTTATTACGCAACTTTAGTTGACAAAACAGGATATCCCAATTTTTCAATAATTTTTTCTATCTGACCTGCTTCGATTTGATATTCATCAAATTGGATTCTCACCTTACATGAATTAAACAATACATCTGTCATTTCTACGCCTACTGTATTATTTAATGTATTTTTAATATGCTTAACACATGATGGACATGTCAGTGATTCCAATTGGAATACTGCTTTTCTCATATTGTACCTCCTTCGATTTGATGTTTTAATTTTAACTTAGGTTTAAAATTATAACCTTGATTAAAATCAAGTTTTTAAATATTTATCCATAATTAATGAGCAGGTAGTTAAAACTTAAAGATTTCAATCTGTAAAGCAACTTGACAACTTCATAGATAAACTTATGACATCTCAAAATAATTTGCACCAGATTTGCCCGTATACTTATTAAAAAACAATTTAACAGTAAACCCAACAAAAAATTTAAATTTAATAAAAACAAAAGAAGACACCAACCCATTACAGTCGGTGCCTTTCATCTATTGGTTTTTACATATTACTTACTTTATCGCGATCATGTTCTTCTTGATACTTGAGGCGTGTAGCTTTACCCCCTCTAATGTGTCTCTCAGATTTGTTTTTTAATAAAACTCTTTTTACTTCACTTGCAACTGGAGGGTTTAATTTAGGAAGACGTTCTGTAACATCCTT
>DIVM01000134.1:0-30132 GCA_002435835.1 Firmicutes bacterium UBA6132 | reverse complement strand
TTATTATATATTCCGCGATTTCTATAGCCCTTCGTTCTATGTAATCTTTCATGGTTAACCCCCTTTGACAATATTAACTGTCTTATTTACATTTTTATTCAATTATTTGTCCAATTAGAACAAATATATTGATTTATTTAGGAATATAGTCAAGAGGGTTTACATTTTTACCATCAACTATTAGTTCGAAATGTAAATGCGGGCCATCTGCTGACTCTATGCTATCTACTTTTCCGATATTACCAATAACTTGACCTTTTTCTACAACATCTCCTGCTTTTACTTTTGCAGATGAAAGATTGCTGTAAATTGTTTTTATATTATTTCCATGATCAATTATAATTTCTGTTCCTGTTATTTCTGAATTGTTTACTTTTTCAACTGTACCTTCGAATGCAGATTCTATTAATAAAGTTTCTTTTGGTTTAATATCAACTCCATTATGTACTCTCCATTCTCCTATTGCATCAAAGTACACTAATTCATCAATTGAAAATTCTTTAATTGTTTCTCCTGCTAATGGTGCATTGATTGTTTTTAAATCCACCTTTGTAGCATTTTCTGTTTCTGTTGCATAATCACCCATTACACCTTCAACATAATCTTTGTATGGGTCAACATTTGCATTTTGACCTTCTTCATTTTCATTTTGTGCAAGTTCATTTGGATTTTGTGCTGTATATCTCCAAACCACCGCTGTCGCTAATAATAGGACACACAATGCTATAATAAAAAAGCTTGTATCCTTATTTTTTAGTCTAATAAAGAAATTCTTTAATTTTCCTCTAATATTTTTTAATTTCATACTTTCCTCCTAATAATTATTCTTTATTATCTAAAAATAGTGTGTCCTATTTTTTTTATTTAATACAAATGTTCTAAAAAAATTTTTTAAGCATAAAATATTTACAACTAAAGATAAAATTATGAAAGGATTGATGATATGTTTAAACGATTTTTATTTGCATTAATTATTTTTTCCATGCTTTTTATAATTCCAACAGTAGCATTATCTTTTTTTGAACAGAAAATTGGAGATCCATTTGAAGTAAGTAACTCAAACAGTTCAGAGGTAGGTTCTTCTTTAGAAGAAGATATAAAGATACTTCAATCAGATGTTACAGAACCGGAATTAATAAAAGTATTCAATACTGATACAAAAGAAGTTATGACAATAAATTTTGAGGAATACATAAAAGGAGTAGTTTCTTCTGAAATGCCTGCTGAATTTAATTCAGAAGCATTGAAGGCACAGGCAGTTACAGCAAGAACTTACATACTATATAGAATTAAAAAGTACGCTGATGGACATCCTGATCATCCAGAAGCCCCTATTTGTTCTAAAATACATTGCCAGGTATGGAATTCAAAAGAGAACTTAATAGCATCCCATCCTGATGGTTGGTATGAAAAATATTGGGGTAAAATAAGTGAAGCTGTGAATTCTACTAAAGGTCAAGTTTTAACTTATGAAGGTAAAATTATAGAACCATTATTTCATTCTACAAGCGGTGGAAGAACAGAAAATTCAGAAGATGTTTTTTTAACTGCAGTTCCATATTTGAGAAGTGTTGAAAGCCCTTATGAAGAGGAATCTCCTAAACTAAGAAATTCAATTAAAATACCTATAAATGATTTTATTAAAAAAATCAATTCAGCATATGGAAACTTAAATTTAACAGCTAATAATTTAAAAGATAAAATTAAATTAGGTGAAGTAAGTGAAGGTGGTAAAATAAAAACTTTAATAGTTGATGGAGAAGAAATTACTGGTAGAGAAATGCGAACTTTATTTGGACTAAGTTCAGCTAATTTTAATTTCATACAATCTGGAGATGAAATAGAAATTGTAACAACAGGAAATGGTCATGGTGTAGGAATGAGCCAATATGGTGCAAATGGTATGGCTAAAGAAGGTTTTAACTACAAACAAATTTTAAAACATTATTATTTAGGTGTTGAAGTTGTTAAAATGAAATAAAATTTTAAATAACATAATTAAATTCAAATAGGGCAATTTATATGTACAAAATAAAATAAATATGATATTCTTTAACCATATTAATAAAAAAGAGGATAGTTATGATATTTATAGATGATCAAGCTTATAAAGAATTTAAAGAATTATTGGATGAAAACCAAGTTGAATCCTACAATATTAGAATATCTGTTGGTGGCCATTCATGCCAAGGTCCAGTATTTAATGTAGCTGTATCTGAAGCAAATGATCAAGATGAAGTTCAAACAGTAAATGAAATAAACTTTATAGTTGAAAAATCATTACTTGAGCAATATGGTGGTTTCATAATTGTTTCCAATGAAGAAAATAATGGGGACGGTGTAGGATTAAAGCCAGTTGTAATTCCATCTAAAAGCGGATGCGATGATGGAGG
The DNA here is from genome assembly GCA_002435835.1 of Firmicutes bacterium UBA6132. The sequence continues at coordinate 27,739 of DIVM01000134.1, read as the reverse complement.
CGGATGTAGTGGTTGTGGTGGCGGATGCCATTAAAAAAAACGGTCGTCGTAGACCGTTTTATTTTTATTAATCCAATGTGTATGGCATTAATGCTATAGTTCTTGCTCTTTTAATAGCTCTTGTTACCATTCTTTGGTGTTTAGCACAAGCACCTGTAATTCTTCTAGGTAAAATTTTACCTCTTTCAGTTGTGTACTTCTTTAATTTTCCTAAATCTTTGTAATCTATGCTAGTAGCTTTTTCTTGCCAGAATTGGCATACTTTTTTACGTGGTTTTCTTTTAAAGTTTGATCTTTCAGATCTTTCACTATTATTGTTATTGTATTGTCTTGAACTCATTTTAATATTTTCCTCCTTCCTACTATTCTAATACCCCATTTTTTTGAATTTTTTTATAAATTAAAATGGGATTTCTTCGTCATCTACTGGTTGAAATATATCATTATCATCATCTGGGAAATCATCGAAAAAGCTGCTATCTGGCTGTACCGGTCTTCCTTGGCTTGATTGATTTGAATTTTGTCCTTTAGCACCAATAAATTCTACTTTATCTGCTATTACATCTGTTGTATATCTTTTTTCACCTGATTGTGTAGTATAACTTCCGGTTGATATTCTACCATGAACTGCACACTGACTACCTTTTGCAAGATAATTTGCACAATTCTCAGCCGATTTACCGAAAACAGTTATATTGATAAAATCTGCTGTTGGTTTTCCTTGGCTCATAGCCTGTTGTTTTTTTTCTCCAAACAAATCTTTATCTACAGCTAAAGTAAGTCTTGCAACTGCCATTCCTGATGCAGGTACAAATCTTAATTCAGGATCTCTGGATAATCTTCCTATTAATACAACACTGTTCATAATATTTCCTCTTTATTCTTTTTATTATTCAACTGTAATCATATGTCTTACAAAGTTGTCGCTAATTTTACATATTCTGTCGATTTCATTAACTGCATCAGCTTCTGATGTAAAGTTAATAAACACATAGAAACCATCTCTCTTTTTTTCGATTTCATAAGCAAGTCTTCTCTGACCCCACTCATTTACTTTCTCAATAGTTCCTTTTCTTTCAGTTATTATATTGCTAACTTTTTGAATTTCAGCTTTTCTTACTTCTTCTTCTAAGTTAGAAAGTAAGATAAAAGCTCCTTCATATTTTCTCATCATCTTAGTCACCTCCCTTTGGACTTTGGCCCCTCACAAAATTGTTGGAGCAAGGATAGCTTTAGTATTATATCACTCATTTTTTTTTAATACAAGCATTTTTAAATAATTTTTTGTAATTTTTATAATGTTTTTGTTAAATTAATGTAATAATTCATATTCGGACTTATTATTACAATAATTGCATTTTTTATTCTCCAACTCAGATAATTTAATCATTTGAGGAGCTTTTTCTTCTAAATTAACAAAATCATCTAAAGCTATTTCTATGTGCTCTTCACATGCAAAAATTATTTTTTTTTCATCCATTTGTAATCACCTATTATATTATTTTATTTGTCATTCAAAGATCCTTCACTAACGTTCAGGATAACAATAACTTGAACTTATACAGCATATATAGCACTTGATTTATCCCTATATGTCATATCAAGGCAAATGCCTGGATTAACATCAATACCTTTTTGAATTAAAATATTTTCAACTGTTTTATAAGCTAACTCAGGAAAATTATTTTCTTTACTTAAATGTCCAAGTAAAACTATCTCTGTTCCTCTTTTTATAACTTTTGAAATAAGATCTCCTGCCGTGTCATTGGACATATGGCCAAATTCTCCTAAAACCCTTCTTTTTAAACTCCATGGATAAGGCCCTATGAGTACCATATCTTCATCATGATTTGATTCAATTAACATTAAATCTGAATCAGAAATACTTTTTATAATACTTTCACTTACACATCCAGTATCTGTAACTAAACTTATTTTTTTATTTTTATAATATATATTATAACCAACTGGTTTAACCGCATCATGAGAAATATTAAATGATTGTATAAATAAATCTCCTACCTCAACATCATCAGTCATTATTTTTATATTATGTGATTTTACATCACCAATTGTTTTGTTCATAGCTTCCCATGTTTTTTCATTTGCATAAACAGGTATGTCAAAACGCCTTGATAAAATACCTACACCTTGTACGTGGTCCATATGTTCATGTGTAACAAATATTGCATCTATTTTTTTAGGGTCTTCCCCTATATTTATTATTTCCTGCTGAATTTTTTTGCCACTTAATCCTGCATCCACTAATATGGTTGTATTGTCTNNGGCAGTTTCCGCTGCTGCCACTATAAAGTGAACAAAATTTTAGTTTCAAATGTTTCCTCCTGTGGATTTGTATAATGTTATATTACCACATTTAAGATTTTAATACAATGTTCTAATGTTACATTTACAGCATAATATTAATAATATAAAAAAACTTTAAGGGATGCACTATGATTATTAAAATTCGCTTTAAATTATTATTTGTTATTACAGCCTTAATTTTATCGGCTGCTTTAATTTTTACATTTGTATTAAACTATCCTGCACGAGCTGTTGCAACTGATGATAAAGGATTCATTAAATGGGTTGATTTCAATGTGTGTTATTCAGCAATGGATAAGGCCTTGAGGGCAGATATAAACAGTTTGGATAATGAAGTAAAATTAAATTGGATTGAACTTTTATCCTATTTAGCTGTAAGATATGGTGGAAATTTTTCAAGGTATAAAGCAAAAGACATGGATACCCTTATTACAAAACTAAATAACGGAATAAGCATTGAAGAATTAACAAAGGATATGAAATATTATGATTACTATTACGAGGCATATAATGCAATTCTTGGGGGCTTCGTAGGTCCTTTTTCTGTACAGGAACAGGACCCTAATAATCCTGAAAAGAAAATATGGGTTAACAAATACGGACTTAAAGCATTTTCACCTATTGCAAGAGGTTATAGCTACAACCATTATGATGATTTTGGAAATTCAAGGGATTATGGTTTTAAAAGGGTACATCTTGGTAATGACTTAATGGGGAGTATTGGCACTCCTATTATAGCAGTTGAATCGGGATATGTAGAAGCTCTGGGATGGAATCAGTACGGTGGATGGAGAATAGGTATAAGAAGTTTCGATAAACATAGATATTATTACTATGCTCACTTAAAAAAGGACCATCCATATCAATCAACATTAAAAGTAGGAGATCATGTTAAAGCTGGAGATGTTATAGGATATCTCGGAATGACAGGTTACAGTACAAAAGAAAATGTGAACAATATTAATGTTCCACACCTTCATTTTGGAATGCAGTTAGTTTTTGACGAATCACAAAAAGAAACTTTAGCTGAAATTTGGATAGATGTTTATGATATAGTAAATTTATTAAGCAAAAATAAATCTGCTGTGGTAAGAAATGTGCAAACCAAAGAATTTGACAGAGTTTACGATATTAAATTTGAAAATGAATAATTTTTGCGCTCAAGCCTCAACGCAATTTAAAGGGACTGTCTTTTTTCAATGCAACTTCATTGAATAGGACTGTCCCTATTTTTTGTAAAAATATTTAATTATATAAACCAACACTAAAACATTTAAATTCTTAAAACATGCCTTTAATTACGCAAAATTTGTCAATACTGCAATTGTTAATAATATTGCAGATGCTGCCCATATCATTAGCAAATATCGAATAATGAATTTAAACCATTTCGTAAATGGTATCTTAGTGTATGATAGGAAAGCTATCAATGCGCCAACGGTAGGATAGCATAGATTAGAAAGCCCATCACCAAATTGAAATGCTAAAATTGCTATTTGCCTATTTAACCCAATGAGGTCTGCAACTGGAAGCATTATAGGTAATGTTACAACTGCTTGACCACTTCCTGATGGTATGAAAAAATTTATAATCGATTGGCTTGCAAACATTCCTATAGCATTAAAAGATGCTGATTTTCCTTGTAATAATGATGCAAGAAAATGTACTATAGTATCTGTTATATGACCTTGATCCATTATAACCGACACAGCCCTAGCTAATCCAATAGCCATTGCACCTATAAAAATAGCTTTTCCACCTTCTAAAATTTCATTAGCTATTTTATTTGCATTGTAACCTGCTACGATCCCTCCGATAATAGAACCCATAATATACACAGCAGACATTTCTGTCATACCCCACTTCAAATTGAGTGTTCCATATACTATTAAAATTATTGTAAATGCAAAAATAGCGAGAACTAATTTAAGTCTACTCGTAAATTCAATTTTTTCATTATCTTCTTCACTTGACAAATGTTCAAAATTCATTCCATAAACAATGCTTGTTTTTGGATCTCTTTTCACTTTTGTAGCATAACTGACAGTGAACAATATTGTAATTAGCATAAATACTATAAATACTATCATTCTATATCCTAACCCTGAAAACATAGGTAATTCTGCCAAACTTTGTCCAATACCTGTTGTCCAAGGATTAGTTACACCTGCAGACCAACCGGCTACAATTGATACTAAAGATATACAAATACCTACTAAAGCATCATACCCTAATGCTAATGAAATTCCAATACATAATGGAGCAAACGGTATTGCTGCTTCTAACATTCCTGGGAAAGCGCCTAAACTTCCAAAAAACAATATAATAGCTGATAGTATTACTGGACTTTTTTCTTCTCCTATAATGTCCCTCAATCTATAAATTGCTGCTCTTATGGCTCCTGTACCATCAAAAATTCTGATTGAACCACCTATTAAAAGTATCATTATTATCAACTGTGAAGCAGCTTGAATACCATTTGGAATTGCTTTAAAAAAGTTAAATATTGAAACTGGGCTTTGTTCAATATATTTGAAACTTGTTCCATCAACAACCATTTTTCCATTAACATCAATCCTTGCATACTCACCGGCTGGAACAAAATAAGTCAATAAAGCAACAATAAAAACTAATAAAAAAAGTACAACAATTCCATTTGGCATTTCAATTTTCTTGCTTTTTAATTCCTTATTTTCACTTGATATTTTATTCGACATAAACTTTTTCTCCTTGTAGTTTTAATATGACCATTTTTATTGATTTAAAAGCAGTTTAAGCAATCAGTATTTTAAATATCACCTCTCCCAAACTTTCCTTTTTAAATAAATTTGATTACTTATTTGGAGTGCCACTTCCATTTAGTTTTTACTTTATATAAATAAAAGATTTATTCCATAGTAGCATCAAAGGTAAATTTATACTTTGTATATATTTTATTAAGAAACCTTAAAATTATATAGAATAAACCTAATAAAATATTAATATTATTTTTAATTATTTAACGCTTTTACTATCACTTCCGGAGTTGCAGGATATGTTGTTATATTTGTATCCAAAGCAAAATTGATTGCATTGATAACTGCAGGACCTGGCGCTACCGCTGATAGTTCTCCGACACTTTTAGCACCATATGGGCCAAAAGGCTCGTTTTCTTCAATTGTGATAACTCTTACTTCAGGCATTTGTGGAGCATTTAATAAATGATATTTAGAAAAATTAGTTGATTTAACATATCCTTTACTATCAACATCTATTTCTTCTGTCAAAGCCATTCCTATACTAAAATGTGCTCCGCCTTGAATTTGCCCTTCAACAAGCTGTGGGTTTATTGACTTTCCAATGTCGTGCACTGCCAACATATCCGTCACTTCTGTTTGTCCTGTATATTTGTCCACTTTTACTTCAGCAAAACAAACAGAGTACGATGCAGGATTTGCAGGAGATTCATATTTTTCTAAAACTGAAATGCTTTTGCTTAATTTTTTTTCAGCTTTAGCTACAACTTCAGCATATGAAGATTTTTCTCCAGTAATGCTGTTATAAATCGTTCCGTTAACAGCAGTAATATTTTCCATATCACAATTATGAATTTCACAAAATGCATTTATAAGTTGTTCTTTTAATTTTTCTCCAGCTGATTTAACAGCTCCGCCACAAACAAAAGTTACACGGCTTGCTTGAGTGCCTGCTGCATCATAAGGAGACAATAATGTATCAACTTCTAAAACTCTTATTTTATCCATACTCATATCTAATGCTTCTGCTGCTATTTGTTGCATTGTAGTAACAGTACCGCATCCCTGTTCATGAATTCCTACTTTCACAAGGACGCTTCCATCAGAAAACATACCCATATTAACATCTGTGAAGTCAGGATGAGCACCTTTATATCCGTTTCCATGAACTGCACATGACATGCCGACACCATATGCATATCTTTCATTATTTTTACTTTTTATATTTTTTCGTTTATTATACCAATCAAAAGCTTCCATTCCTTTTAAAACGCATTCCTTTATTTTGGCATTTCCTAAATCTGTGGACCCTGTTGGATCCTTTTCATTTTCATCAACTAAATTTTTAAGTCTGAATTCACACGGGTCCATTCCAATTTTTTTAGCAGCATTATCCATATTTATTTCAGTTATTGCATGTGCTTGAGGTGACCCATATCCACGGCAGGCACCGCTTGGCAAAGTATTTGTATAATAAGTTTTACCCTCATAATATTGATCTTTAATGTTATATAATCTAAATAGTTTCTTCCCAAGAGTTGTAGCGATAGCTGATGAATTTGTATAATATGCTCCTCCATCAATATCAACAGATATTTTCCTGCCTAATATTTTTCCTTCAGAATTTATTGCAGTCTCAACACATGTTTCAGTTGCAGCTCTGCTTCTTGTACCTAATATTGCATCTTTTCTATCCATATAAGTCATTACAGGACGGTTAAGCTTAAAAGAAGCAAATGCACATATTGGCTCTAAAATCGGCTGACCTTTCCCTCCAAAAGAGCCTCCCATAGCAGCTTTTATAACTCTCACTTTATTAAATGGAATATTTAATATATGGGCTATATCATATTGGATTTTGAATGCTGTTTGACAAGGACTCCAAATAACTAAACTTCCCATCTCATCAGTTTCACAAAGACATATATGCGTTTCTATAGCTGAATGATGAATTTTTGGTGTTGTGCCAATATCCTTTATAATATAATCAGCTTGTTTAAATTTTTCATTATAATTTCCACAGCTTATTTCTTTTGAAAAAGATATATTTGTTTCACCATTAATAATAGTTTTATTCAATTTTGAATCTTTTAACTTTATGACGCTGTCAAGTTCTTTGTAAGCGACATGTAATTTTGATATTGCTTTTTCAACAGATTTCTTGCTTGTCCCAACAACTAATGCAATTCTGTCCCCAACAAATTTTGCAACATTACACAGCAAATATTCATCATGATATTCATTTTGATCCGCATACCATTCATGAGAATTATATAAAACTTTAGGGACATCATCATGTGTGTATATAGCTTCAATACCTTCTACCTTTAAGGCCTCGCTTTTATCTATTTCAAGTTTAGCATGTGGTTTTTCACTCAATACTAATTTGGCATAAAGCATATTTTGCCTTTTCATATCACAAATAAATTTAGTTTTTCCAGTTGCCCTGCCATATGAATCTTCTCTGTTAACGCTTTTCCCAACATATTTTAAATCTTCCATTTTCATCACCTCAATTTAACCAGCACATTTTCGACTAATGCATATGCTGCAGACTCTTTATAATATTTTGAAGATCTATTAGGTATAGCTTTTTCTATTTCATTATGGATTGCTTCTTTTAAATCTGATATATCAATATCTTTAATATTTTTATTTATTATTTCATTTTCTATAAATTTAGCTCTTATAGGTTTTGGACCTATTGCACCTAAGTAAATAATTGGATTAATAATTTCTAAATCATCATTTAAATCAATTTTAAGACAGCAGTTTAATTTAGATATTGTTACGCTTTTTCTTGCACCAACTTTTGAAAAGGCCGAATAGGATGTTGACTTTTTAATTAATATTTTAGTGATTATTTCATCAGAATTTAAATCATTTTTTTCTAAACCAATGATTGCATCTTCAGCTTTTAATATTTTTGTTTTTCCTTCTGAATTAATTATCTCAACGTTTGCATCATACGCAAATAAAACAGGAATTGTATCACCGCTTTGTGATGCATTTGCCAAATTTCCTCCTATTGTAGCTCTGTTTCTTATTTGTTTAGAGCCTAAATTATATGCTGCATCTACTAATGCAGGAACATGCTTTTTAATAATTTCATTATTTTCAATATCATTCATGGTGGCATTAGCACCAATTGATATTTCATTTTTTGTTTCTTTTATTTCACTTAATTCTTTTATTTTTGTTATATCAATAATATTGTAGTCAAAAATTCCTAATTTGTTAAAATGTATAATTAGATCAGTTCCTCCTGCTATTATATACGTATTATTATCTTTGACTTTTAATAATTCACAAAGTTCATCAATTGTATGTGGTGAATTAAAATTTTCCATATTACACCTCTTTGTTTACTACTGAATTTACAGCATTAACTATTTTGTTGTAACCCGTACATCTGCACAAATTGCCTTCAATAGCTCTCTTTATTTCAGCATCTGTTGGGTTAGGATTTTTATCTAACAATGCTTTACAGGATAAAATCATACCAGGAGTACAAAATCCGCACTGTATGGCACCATTTTCAACGAAAGACTTTTGTAATTTATCAAGTTCTCCGTTTTCTTCTAAACCTTCTATAGTAATGATTTCGGATTTATTAACTTGTCCTGCAAGTATTGTGCAAGAAGTTACAGCATTTCCATCCAATATCACTGTACATGCACCACATTCACCTTCACTGCATCCTTCTTTAACGCCTGTTAAATTTAAATCATCTCTTAAAAAATCTATTAATCTTTTTGTAGGATCAACATTTGTTTTAATTTTTTTTCTGTTCACAGTTAATTCTAATATCATATGCCCTCCACCATTTGTTTATAAATATATATTACATTCATTCCGTCAAAAAAAAGTCAAATAATAAATAATATTATTTGACTTTTTATATTTTTAAATATGATTATAAATTAAATTTTCGAGAAAATTCTCAGCTTTTTTACTTAAATCATTATTATAATATTTGTCACAAAATGATATTGCACCTTTAATATAATTTCTTGACTTTTCTTTCATTCCCTTTTTATCATAAATTAAAGCAAGATAATAGTATACTTCAGCCCTTCCCCATGCAAATATTGTTTTGTCGTATGCTTTTAATGATTTTAACAAATAAAATAAAGCTTCATCATAAACTTCAATTTCATATTTTATGTAACCAATTTTAGATAAAATTAATGCAATTGCAGGAAAATCTTCATCTTCATCGCAAAGTTCAAAAGCTTTTTCATAGTATTCAACAGCAGCAGCATATTTAATTTCGAGCCTTTTACCTTCTCCTAAATAAAAATAGCATGCTGCTATATTTAAAATATATTTATTTCTATCTCTTAGTAAATTAAACTTTTCAACAGCTTCAAGTATATATTTTTCTCCGTCTTCATAATATCCTTTGAGTATATAATAATATCCCTTATATCTTAATATTATGCTGCACTTCCCAATATCATTATTTTTCTCACACAATTTTTCTGCATTTTCAATACAGCTTTTCATAAATATTAAATCATTTATATTTATTGCATATTGTATGAGCTGAAGATAACCTTCATAGGCATAATCATAATACCCTTTTTTAGTTGATAATTCTATCATTTTCATTAATGAATCTAAACATTTAGCAGGGTCACCGATATCTTTATTAAACCTTCCATGTAAATATAAATATATTATTTGAAGTTCATACATCTCATTATTTTCATCAAAATTAAGTTCATTATATATTTTGTTTAATTTTTCAAACTTTTCATCTATTAACTTTTCATCTGTGTGATATTCAAATACCCCGGTATATTTTTCATCTTCTAATATTGGAAATATTTCATGGCTAACATCAAATATAACCTGCATATTTTTAATTTCATATTTAAAAACTTTATACATGTTATCAGATCTATTAAAATGATAAATGAGATTTGCATAGTAAACTCTGTCTATTTTATTATTTTTAAGCATAGTTTCATAATATTCACCTAAAGACTCATGCAAAACAATGCGTTTAGATTTTGATACGGAACTATAAACATATTCCCTAATTTTTTGATGAGTAAATATTAATCCATATTTGTCATCAGCATAATTTATTTCCTTTAAAATATTATTAGCTAAAAGTTCTTCATTTAATTCAACAAGTTTAAAATTGCTTACATTAGTAATTTTAGACAACATTTTTATATTAAACACTTCGTAAAACATAGAACAAATTGTTAATAATTTTCTTGCTTCATCGCTAAGTTTTATTATTCTGCTATACATTAAAGTTGCCATTTTATCTGTAATGCTTCCAATATTCATCCCTTGTTTAAGGCTATTTATCATTTCAGTTATAAACAAAGGATTTCCTTCGCTTTCTTTATAAATAACTTCATGGTACTTCGAATATTCAGGCAGAAAAATATTGATTAATTCTTTTGATTCATCAAATGTGAATCTTTCTAATGCAATTTTACCAATATTGTTATTAGGGCATAAATGAAAATAAAATTTATCTAAATAATCCATATTTTCTGTTCTGCATGATGCTAAAATCATCATATTATATCTGTTTGAAAATATTATTTTACATAATAACTCTAAACTGTTTTTATCAGCCCAATTAAAATCATCAATAACAAATACAATTTTTTGTTTTTTGCTTATTATTGCAAATAAATCACTTATGTATTTTTCTATATATAAATTATTATTGCCATAATTTAACTCATCTGTACACTCTTCATAATTGTTCAGACCAATTTTAAATGTAGGGAAAAATTTATTGATGTTTTTTATTAGTTCTGTAGGTATGTTTATATTTTTATCCCTTATAATATATGATAATCTCTCAAATATTTTATCCCACAATTTAAACATAAATTCCGACTCTGCTTCATAGCATGTTGTCCTTATCATGAAGAAATCATTTTGTAAATAATGAATAGATCTGTCAATTAAACTTGTTTTACCAATACCCGCTTCACCTAAAATTATATAAGAATTAAATGATTTATTGCTTATAAAATTAATGAAATTATTTTTTAGTAATTCAATTTCTTTTTCTCTTCCATAAAAGTCTGTTTTATTATTTTCAGTTTTTTCTAATATTTGTTTTTTTATTATGCTGTCAAACATTTTCCACGTGTCTTCTGATGGTTTTACAGATAAATTTTCTCGCAATGTTTTTTCTAAAACATTGTATATATTTATTGCTTCGCCAAATTTTTCTAAAGAGAAATAAATTTTCATTAAGTATTTATATCCTAATTCATCAAATTCATCTAATTCAATAAGTTTTTTACAACACTTTTCTCCAAGCACATAATTGCTTTTATTTAATAAAATAGGAATAATTTCTTTTAATTTATTGGTAAATAAATTTTTATATTCATTTCTTAAAACAGTTATCAAGCTTTCTAATTCAACACTTGTATTTTCAACTTGTTCTAAAAAGTCTCCATCATAAATATCAATAAAATTATTTATTTTGTTTTCATCCAATTTATCGCTAATTGTAAATTGCTTAATCATATGAATATCTGAAACGATTTCACAATTTTCATCAATTTGAAGCAGAAATCTTTTAGGAGATAAAATAATATCATCATATAAATTTTTCCTAATGGTATAAACAGCATTTCTTAAACTTTTTTTAGCAACTTCTTCTTTTACATCTCCCCATAATAAAGCACATAATTTATCTCTTGTAATATTCTTTTCATGTGCTAATAAATAAATAATATATTCTGCTTTAGCAAATGGCAAATGAATTTCAACACTATTAAGCTTAATATATGATAATCCTAAAAATTTTATTTCTAATACATTCATAATATTCCTCTTTAAGAAATTTACTTTTTTTATTAGTTATTATTTTATCATTTGTTATTATATATTATCTTTATTATCATTTCAATCAAAAAAACCAACTTATACTCCTGTATTGCTTAAAGTATAAGTTGGTTTGTCCTAACCCTGCTAAAGGCGAATCATTTCATATGCAACAAACTATATAGCCAAGTCTTCGTCCATTATTGTACCAACAGCTATTATGTTTGTTGGTCCTATTAAATAAAGTTTATCAACCTTATTTGAATCACAAGTATTTCTTTCTAATTCTATAAACAATTCTCCACCAGGGACCACAATTTTTACTTTATTTTCTTTTAAATATCCTTTTAAAATTAAAGCTACTGCAACAGATGCTGAGCCAGTACCACAAGCTAATGTAAAGTCTTCAACACCTCTTTCATATGTTTTTACTACAGCAGTATTTTCATCTATAATATCAAAAAAGTTTACATTTGCTCCTTTAGGGAATTTTTCGTAAAATCTGATTTTTCTGCCTAAATCAAATATTTCACTTTCATAAGTATTCTGTAAACCTTCATATTTAACTATAGCATGTGGCAAGCCAGGATTACCTAATTCTATATATGAACATTCATAATTTACATCATCTATTTCTAAATCATTATTTAAATTAATAACCTCTGGTTTATTGAGCTGAACTTTAACGAGCCTGTCTTGTAAAACCTCTGCTTCTACAATTCCGGCACCAGTTTCAATTTTCATTTTCTTTTCTGCTATTTTATTTATATATGCATAACGGGAAATGCACCTTGCTCCATTTCCACACATTTCTCCTAAACTTCCATCAGAATTATAAAAACGCATTTTAAAATCAGAATCTCCTTCTGGAAAATCAACAACCATAAATCCATCAGCACCTAAGGATACTTTTCTTTGACATAATTTTTTAGCTATGGATGGCATTTTTTCTATAGGAAGTTTTAATTTCATATTGTTTATAATAATAAAATCATTTCCAGCTCCTTGCATTTTAGTAAATTCCATATTATACCTCACCCATATTTAAAGATTCAGGAATAATTTCATTTTCTATCATATGGTCGTAACTTTGTCTTTTTACTATAAGTTCTGATTTACCTTCTTTAGCCAACACTACTGCAGGTAATGGATTTTTGTTGTAGTTGCTTGCCATTGTGTATCCGTATGCACCTGTTGTAAATATAGCAAATATATCCCCTCTTTTTAACTCTGTAACTTTAGCATCGCGTATTAAAATATCACCTGACTCACAACACTTACCACATATTGTAACAACATCCGATTTAGTTTCATCTGCTTTATTAACAGCTAATCCATCATATTTCGCTTGATAAAGAGCAGGTCTTATATTGTCAGTCATACCGCCGTCAACTGATACATATTTTCTTATTCCTTTAATATCTTTTACTGTTCCTACTGTATATAATGTTAAACCTGCTTCAGCAACTATGCTTCTTCCTGGCTCTATTACAACTTCAGGTCTTGTAATATTAATTTCCATAGACAAATTATTTATTTTTTCCATCATAGGGTCCAAGAAATATGCATAAGGTTTTTTATTGTCTTCTTCAGTATAAGTAACGCCAAAACCTCCACCTATGTTTAATTCAGGTGTAACATAATCATATTTTTCTTTAGTTTCTCTTATTAGTTTTAATGCAACATCAAGGGCTTTTAAATGTGATTCATTATTGTGAAGCTGTGAACCTACGTGGAAATGGAATCCCATAAATTTAACATATGGTGATTTTATAGCTTGCTCTATGGCTGGGTATATAACTTCATCATCTAAAGGTATACCAAATTTAGAATCTTTTTTGCCTGTAACTATATAATCATGGGAATCACTTTTAACACCTGGAGTTATTCTGTAAAGAATATTAATTTTTTTGCCTTTTTCTTTACAAATATTTTCAATTAATTCTAACTCGTCAAGTCCATCAACTATTATTCTTCCTATTTGATAATCAACTGCAAGCTCTATTTCTTCTATAGATTTATTGTTTCCGTTAAATTCTATTTTTTCAGCTGGAAAACTTGCTTTAATAGCTGTATACAATTCTCCTCCTGAAACAACGTCCAAGCAAAGGCCTTCTCTTTCTATGATTTTGCACATGGATAATGTTAAAAAAGCTTTTGCCGCATATGCAGCCCTTGTTTTTTCATATTTGTTTAAAAAAGTATCCCTTATTTCTTTACATTTCTCAACTATTGCAGTTTCGCTCATAACATAAAGAGGTGTTCCATATCTTTTAGCTAATTCTACAGTATCACATCCGTCAAAATATAATGTTTTATTTTTAATTTCTTTTTCCATATATTTTTCTCCTTTTAGGAATATTGCATAAATTTAATTAATTTTAGCATATATAAACACAATTTACAAATAAATTATTGGCTTAAACTTCTGTTTAATAAGAGCAAGATAATCTTTTTTCTTAGCCTTGTTACGAACATAGATTATTCGTGCAGGTATGGTATCTTTATCTTTAGCAACGGAAACTTCAACGGACAAGAGATACTTTGATAGACATCTGCGCTTTCTGTTTTGTTTATAAATTTCGATTAAAGGTTGCATTTTTCCATTGTACAGATAATGCATTTTAGGTGTTTTCTTAGACATTGCAATAACGTCAAAATTTTTCTTGATCCTCCGTTTTGGTTAGTTGTTTCTCGACAATTCTATTATACCAAAAATGTTAGTTTCATGCTATTTTATTGTTAAATAATATTGAATTTCCAAGGTCCATATATATTTTTATAACTGTGAAGTTTTAGTAACTAACTACTTCCATACCTTCAGATTTAATTAACTTTTTAAACTTATTTACCAGTTCAACAGATGGTCTTGTTGGCAAATTCATGAGTGCTATTGCTTTGAGTTTTATTAAATATTTTTTTAATTAAAATTATATTCAGTAACTATACTTTCTGTGTTTGTTGTCCTGTCATTAAAGTATTCATAAAATGACAATCCTAAAAAACTTCCTGCTATATTTATTACATTGTTATATCCAAGGTTTCGAAGAGCTAAAACTGCATTATAACTTCTTTGACCTGTTCTGCAGTGCATATATACTGGTAAATCTTTTGGAATCTCATTTATTCTTTGTCTGAGCTCACTAAGAGGTATATTATATGATCCCTTAATGTTACCATTTTCATATTCGCATTTTTCTCTTACATCAATTATATAAGCATTATTTTTAACAAGTTCTCTTACTTTGTCAACATTAACTTGTTTATAATCGCCGTTTAACAAATTAGAACCAACATAACCTGCGTAATTAGTTACATCTTTAGCTGTTGAAAATGGCGGAGCATAACATAATTCCAAATCCTTTAAATCTTCTAAAGTTCCACCAAATTTTATAGCTGTTGCTATTACATCAATTATTTTTGTAACATCACCTTTGCCTATTGCCTGAGCACCTAAAATTTTACCTGTTGGAACTTCGAACAACAGTTTAAAATGCATTGGGGCAGCATCAGGCATAATTCCTACCTTATCTGAAAGTATTAATCTTACTATGTCGTAGTTTATTTTCATATCCATTACTTTTATCAGCGATTCATTTAATCCTGTAGAAGCGCCGTTGTAATCAAATACTTTTATAGCAGAAGATCCTATAAATCCTTTATTAATTGTATTTTTATTGTTTATATTATCCGCTACTGTTCTTGCTTGTTTAAGGGCTGGACCTGCCAATGATAATTTAGTCATTGTCTGAGTCAATGCATTATAAACTTCTATAGAATCTCCTACTGCATATATATTGTCATCAGTTGTTTTATAATTTTTATCTGTCTTTACTGCTCCTGTTTGACCAATTTCAAGTCCTGCTTCTTTTGCCAAATTAATTTCTGGAGCTACGCCTATTGCCATTACAACAATTTTTGCATCTATAGTTTTTCCTGATGATAAAACAACTTTATTTTCTTCAAATTTCTCAACTTTATCTCCTACAATTAAATTTACGCCTTTGTCATAAATTTCTTTATGAAAAATTTGAACCATGTCATAGTCAAAAGGCCTTAAAATTTGATCGGTTCCTTCTATTAAAGAAACATTATATCCTGCCTGCTTCAAGTTTTCCGCTGCTTCCACTCCAATGAATCCGCCGCCTATTACAGCAACATCTTTTGTGTCAACACTTTTTACATATTTATTTAATTTGTCTATATCCACAACATTTCTGATCGTAAATACATTTACATTTTCAATTCCAGGAATTCTTGGAACAATTGGTCTTGCTCCTGGTGACAATATAAGTTTATCATATCTTTCTTCATATGTTTCACCAGTTAAAACATTTTTTACTGTAACATATTTATTTTCTCTATTAATTGATATTACTTCATTGTTTACTCTCGCCTGTATGTTATATCGTGATAGAAATAATTCTGGGTTCATTAAAACTAAATCTTCAGCTTTGCCAATCATGCCACTTAAGTGGTATGGCAGCGAACAGTTTGAAAAAGATACGTGAGGTCCTTTTTCAAATACTATTATTTCATCTTGCTCGCTGTGTCTTCTAAGCCTTGCTGCGGCTGAAGCACCTCCTGCAACTCCACCTACTATTAATATCTTTTTTTTCATAATATATAAATCTCCTTATTAATCTATTTTATGTTGGTTTGGCCATTTTTGCTATGCTTACAAATTTAGAATGATTACAAATGGTCTTGCCTTGTTAGAGATATTTCTTTTTTCAATAAAGATTCTCTTAACTCTCATCCTGAAATTATTATATATATAAAATCGGACTCTCCCGATGTAAAAAAATAACATATTATAAATCTAAGCATAAATAGCACTCAATTTTTAAATTTAAAAGTTGAGTGCTATTTTATTGTATTCAATATGTTTTCCGTGACAATCTTCAACCTAAAGTTGAATAATTATCCCTCTTATGCTTCAATAATGTTGAAAGACCATGAAACATTAGTATTGTAAGTATTTACAACTCCGCTTTCAACTTTAAATGAAATATCAAGAACTTCATTTACCATCTCAGGTGTAAGATTTCTTCCTTTTATGTTGTAAGTAAGATGCATTTTTTCAATTGGTTTAGGTGCAACTGTTCCTCTTTCAGCTTCAACTTGAACCTCATAATCAACAATTTCTGCTCCCCTTGCTTTTAACATAATTATTGCATCAACACTTGTGCAAGCAGCAGCACAGTGAAGAAGCATTTCAATCGGACGTGGTCCTAAGTTTTCACCATCATTTAATGCCGGTGGACCTGCAAGTATAAATTTGTGTCCTTCCGGTGTTGTTCCCTCAAATGCAGTACCCTTACCTAACCATTTTACTAAAGCTTCCATATTTGTTCCTCCTTAAATATAAAACATATTTTATTTTTTATTTTTGATTATTCAAAAACATATTATTTATGTTTGCAAAATCCATGCCAAATATTTGAATCAAGAAAATTGTATCTCATTTTTCAAATTTAATTACAGGAAAATAAATGAGTAATCAAAAAACTAAATATTTGATTGAAGAATAATATATTAAATATATATTTAGTTATTGAAAACAAAATAATCATAAATATTTTATAAATGTTTAAATAAGCTTAGTATTCTCCTCGTGACAGTCAAATTACCCAGTAAATAACGAATTAGTTTTTAAGTTGTCATATATAAAATAAAGTGGTAGAATAAATTAACATTATATAATTTAACAAATAATTTTTTTAATTATTAGATATGGTAGGTAACAATATGAAAAAAATAGCTATTATTACAAATTTGTTTGGTGTTTCAAAACTTCATGAAAAAGTATTAAAAGATTTATTTCAAGAAAAAATAAAAATACAAACATATTCCTATGATATTGATATTATTAAAGATGTAATAAATGCAGACGTTTTTGTTATATCACTGTATTCAATTTATTTAAATATAAAAAAATATATACCTATGAATGCCAAGGTAGTTATTTTAAGTACTACAATAACGGTGGAGCAATATGATAGAATAAAAAAAATTCCATCCGGCTCACAAGTATTGCTGGTTAATTACAGTGCAGAAATGGCATTGGAAGTTATGGCACTTCTAAGGAAACTAGGTTTGACCCAATACGACTTTATTCCTGTTTATCCAGGAAAAAAGAATGTTCCAAAGTTAGATATTGCAGTAACACCTGGCGAGTCGGATAAGGTGCCGGATTTTGTTAAAAATGTAATAGATATTGGGCATAGAATATTGGATGTTGATACTATAAATGATATAGCAATTAAAATTGGATGTGAGAATCTTCTAAGTACTGAAAGATTCACAGAATATTTCAAATCATTAAAGAGGGGTTCCAGCAGCGTACTTACATTATTAGATAGAACAAATACTCTAGAGAGTAGATTTTTCGAACTTCTTAATGTAATCAATGAAGGTATTATTGCCACAGATATAGATGGGATAATATTGAATCTAAATAAAAAAGCTTGCCAAATATTAAGACTTAGCGAAAAGGATATAGGTACTTGCATACAAAAAATAATTGAGCACGACTCCATTAAGCAAGCTATACAAAATAAAGTGTGTGTAGATGAAGAGTTAATAAAGATCGATGATACGCATGTTTCATTTCAGGCTGTTCCGGTTAAAACTACAGGCGACATTGCAGGTTATTTAATAATTATAAATAAATTCGAAGAAAAAGAAAAAAGCCAGCATAAACTAAGAACTCAATTGCTTGGAAAAGGGCTTAAAGCCAAATATACATTTTATGATATTATAGGGGAAAGTCAAGTTATTGAAAACGCGAGGAATATGGCTAAAAAAATGGCCCTGTCTGATTTATCCATATTGATTACGGGGGAATCCGGAGTAGGAAAAGAAGTTTTTGCTCAGGCAATCCATAATTCTTCCAAAAGAAAAAATTATCAATTTGTAGCTGTTAACTGTGCTGCAATTAATGAAAACCTTCTAGAGAGCGAACTTTTCGGTTATGAAGAAGGCGCTTTTACTGGAGCAAAAAAGGGAGGAAAGATGGGGCTGTTCGAATTGGCTCATAATGGAACCTTATTTCTTGATGAAATGGGTGAGATGCCACTTGCGCTCCAAAGCCGATTACTAAGAGTACTTCAAGAAAGAGAAGTTATGCGTATTGGCGGAGATTCTATCATCCATGTTGATGTAAGAATAATCGCTGCTACGAATAAAAACCTGAGAAATCAAGTGTCAGATGGCCAATTTAGGGAAGATTTGTTCTATCGCCTAAATGTACTGCCCCTTACAATAGCACCTTTAAGAGAAAGAGGAAACGATATTCTGATTCTGATTGAATATATTAAGGAAAAAATTTATGCAAAATTTTCGTTCTCTCAACACTCAAAGGAATTTCTTTTAAACTATGATTGGAAGGGTAACCTGAGGGAACTTAGAAATTGTATTGAATATTTAGCTTATCTGGAGAAAGATGTTATTGAGATAGAGGATTTAAAACAACATCTTACCATTGAAGAAACTAAAATAAATACTCATAAATATGAAACAATGGATGACAGAACTTTTATTCTAAAATGTTTATATGAATCAAGGCATGACTTAAAAGGGATTGGACGCAGAAAGATAATGGATTTAGCCAGGAAAAATGATTTTTATATTACGGAGACCGGTGTAAGGAGGACAATTCATGAATTGGAAGAAAATGGAATGGCAGAAATTCGCAAAGGTCGTGGAGGAACACATATAACTCAGCATGGAATTAAAGAATTAATGGGATTAATGGGATAAAAGGGGTAATATAATATCCCCTTTACCCCATTGTTTTTAAAATTACGATAAATTTATACCGCATATTACAAACTATATCCGCATAAAAAAGTGGCATGAATTTTGCATTTAGTATATGTATAGTTTAGCTATCCTCAACCTAATCTATGAGGTATGCTGAATTAAAAAATACGAGAGAGGTGTTGTAAAAATATTTTAAAAAGTACTTATATATTAAACGCTAATGTTATGCTCAAGTAAAATATTAAAAAAATTATGAGGTGAAAAAATGAGTAGTATTTTTGAAGCAATTAACCGTTTTTTTGAATTTATTGTACCAATTGCAGATTTCTTATGGGATTTTCCAACCAACTTTGAGTGGTATGCCAGTATTCCTATACTAGGCAAGTTTACTTTTGCCATACTTCTATTAATAGGATCAGGTATTTATTTTACTTTTAAGACTTCTTTCGTACAGATTGTCCATTTTAAAAAGGGTCTTAAAATAATGATTAATAATAAAGCTTCTGAAAATGGTATCAGCCCATTAGCATCGTTTATGCTTAGCTCAGCTACAAGAGTTGGAGCCGGAAATATAATGGGTGTAACAGGAGCTATTTCTGTTGGTGGTCCGGGAGCTTTGTTTTGGATGTGGCTTTCAGCATTTTTTGGAATGTCAATAGCATTTGCAGAGGCAGTTCTTGCCCAAATATACAAGGTGGACACCGGCAGGGAATATGTTGGAGGCCTTCCTTTCTACGGAAAAAAAATATTGGGGGATAAGCGTTGGGTAGGCTATCTGCTATCATTTATATTTATTATATATGCATTATTTAGTGTACCAGGACAAGTATTTCACATATTTACTGCATTAGGTTCTGTAGCTGATACAGTTGCAGGCACTACTTTTGAAAGAACATCACCAGTTTATTATATTATTGCAGTTTCTTTAATCATTCTTGTTACTGCAGTTGTATTTGGCGGAATAAAAGGTGTTACTAAAGTTTCAGACAAAGTTGTTCCGGTAATGGCGCTTGTTTATATTTCAATTGCTTTATTATTGATTATTTTTAATCTTGACCAAATACCATACTTCTTTACTTCAGTTTTTAAAGGTGCATTTTCACCGGAGGCGATATTCGGTGGTGGTTTTGGAGTAGCTCTTGCTCAAGGAATTAAGAGGGGGCTTATGTCAAACGAAGCTGGACAAGGTACAATTACAATGGCAGCTGCTGTATCAGAAAACAATCACCCTTGTGAGCAAGGTTTTATACAGGTAATAGGTGTTTTCCTTGATACAATCATAATATGTACATTGTCAGGCTTCATAGTTATTTTGGCCCATGTTTGGGATGGAAATGCTGGGGTTGTATGGGATACTATAAGTGGTTCTAAGATTACTGTTTTTACATCTTCAGTAAAATATCTTGTACCAGGTACATCGTTTGATAACTTCTTTACTGTAATAATGAGTTTATGTTATGCATTATTTGCTTTTACATCACTCATTGGATTAATTTGTTTTGCTGAAATTTCAGCTAACCTTATTTCCACTAAGAGAAGCGTAATAAATATAGTTCGTGGTACTGGCGCTCTAGTTTTAGCCCCATTTGGTGCTTTGACAGTGTTGTCTGGTTTAGAATTAGGAAACTTATGGTATATTTCTGACTTCGTTAATATTATGGTTGTATATGCAAACGTACCAATAGTTTTAGTTGCGCAGCAAACTGTTATTAAAGCATTGAAACATTACAACGAAACAAATGGCAAGAGATTCATATCTAAAGAAATTGGCATAGAAACTGACTTCTGGACAGAAGAAAATGCCATAAAGGCTGAAAAAGCTAACAAGACATCGTAAACTTATTACAGCTATTTTTTCTAATATTAAATCCCATGGTCCTTCTGAAGTGGACTCCATTTAACAGACAGGAAATAAGTACCCCTATAGCAGAATATATAAAGAATACGTAGACTGGCGTCGTTTTTCTAACGGTGCCAGCTTTGTTTTTAACTGGATGCGTTCATTGTTATAAAGGTATATATACTCATCAATAAGTTGACGGGCTTGATCAAAAGTTTTCAATTTTGTCCTATTATTGCATTCAGATTTAAAAATGCCAAAATAATTTTATGCTACTGTATTATCATAGCAGTTACCATGTCGTGACATTGACGGAATTATGCCGTATTCTTTTTTAGGTTAAAATAGCCTGTGAAAGTGTATTGAAAGCCTTGGTAGCTGAGGAGTTGCACATCTTCAGTCCCCCTTTCTTTTTGTTTAGCAGCTTTAATTGTATTAAGAATGAGATTTTCAGATTGTTCAGTTCCAGTTTTATGTGAAATTATACTTCTATAATATAAGTCACGAATTTCGCTATTATGGATATATGAAATATCTGTAACCCATCCTTGAAACCTAAGTACTCACTAATTTATCTATAAGTTTTTCCTTGTTCTTACATCATTAAAACCTCATTAATAATAGTGTCTCCGAAATGTTTCTGCACTTTAGTTGCCATGAAAAATCCCCCTATCGTAGTTTGTTACATTCTACAATTAGGGGGTTATTTTGGCAATGTACATTTTTACGGGTTCACTTCACAAGGCTTAGGAGGGTTTTTATAAGCTTTTCTTCTTATTCGAATTCTATTGTTGAAGGTGGCTTAGAAGTTACATCATAAACTATTCTATTTACATTATCCACTTCATTAACTATTCTGTTTGATACTTTTTCAATAACATCATATGGAATTCTTGCCCAGTCCGATGTCATTCCGTCAGAAGAAGTTACGGCTCTTAAAGCTATTGTGTGTGAATATGTTCTTTCATCACCCATAACTCCAACGCTTCTGATATTTGGAAGTGCTGCGAAATACTGCCAGATTTTATTTTGCAATCCTGCTTTTTTAATTTCATCTCTAAAAATAAAATCAGCTTCTCTTATTATTTTTAATTTATCTTCTGTAATTTTGCCCAAGCAGCGGATTGCAAGACCTGGTCCCGGGAATGGTTGTCTTTCAACTATTTCTTCAGGAATTCCAAGTTCTCTTCCAACTTGGCGAACTTCATCTTTAAACAATTGTCTTAATGGCTCTAAAAGTTCGAAGTCCACATCTTCAGGAAGTCCTCCTACATTGTGGTGGCTTTTGATCACTGATGCTGTTGCTGTACCGCTTTCTATAACATCAGGATAAATAGTTCCCTGTACTAAATAATCTATATGTCCGAACTCTTCTTTTAATTTTTGTTTTTCTTCTTCAAATACACGAATAAATTCTTCGCCTATAATTTTTCGTTTTGTTTCAGGGTCAGTAACTCCTGATAGTTTACCTAAAAATCTTTCCTCTGCATTAACTCTTATAAAATTCATGTGGAATGTATCTTTAAATACTTTCTCAACCTGATCTCCTTCGTCCTTTCTTAAAAGACCGTGGTCAACAAATACGCAAATTAAATTTGAACCAATTGCTTTGTGTACCATAACAGCTGCTACTGAAGAGTCAACTCCGCCTGACATAGCACATAGGGCTTTTTTGTCCCCTACCATTTCTTTTATTTTTGCAATTTCTTCTTGGCAAAAATTGCCCATGTTCCAATACTTGTCCAAGCCATAAACATTGTACAAGAAATTATTGATTATTTCTCTTCCGTTTTCTGTGTGCTCAACTTCAGGGTGGAACTGAACTGCATAAATTTTCTTTTCTTCGTTTTTCATAGCACCAACTGGGCAAGCTTCTGAAGTAACTGTGATTTCAAAACCTTCGGGAGCTATTTCTATATAATCCGTATGGCTCATCCAACAAAGCATATCCTGTTTAATTCCGTCAAATAATTTGTCATTGGACAACATATTAAGTTTAACACGTCCGTATTCTCTTGAATCCGCTCTGTTTACTTTTCCGCCAAATTCTTGAGCTATAAACTGTCCGCCGTAACAAATGCCAAGCACAGGAACTCCAAGTTCAAAAATTTCATGAGATATGCTTGGGGCATTTTCTACATATACACTTGCTGGACCTCCAGATAAAATTATACCTTCCGGTTTCTTGGCTATGATTTGATCGATTGAATATGTATACGGCACTATTTCACAATACACGCTTGCTTCACGAACTCTTCTTGCAATGAGTTGGCTGTATTGTGCACCAAAATCTACTATTACTATCATAGTATACTCCTTTTCTGTAATTAAAGTTAATTCTTTTCGATTTTCCACTGAAAGCATCATGTATCTTGTAAAAACAACTGCAGTGTGCAGTCATTGCATCATAAGACAGAGAATTTCTATAATTTTATGAATAAAAAACAATGCGCTGTAATAAACACCTCGCATTGTTTTTATAATTAATTATCTGTGCTTGCAATAGGGTCTACAAGTTCCGTTGATTTATGATTCATTCTGTTTGTCATCCAATTTTTACCTTCTACCATGCGTGTTACGCACATAGCAGCAAGAGTATCACCAGTAGAGTTTATGCACGTTGCAGGCGGGTCTACTAAGAAACCGATAGTTGCAATAATCGGAAAAGCTTCAGGTGGGAATCCAAATAAGTTAACAATAAGCATTTCTCCAATAAGACCTCCGCCTGGAACACCGGACATTACTACTCCTCCTAAAATTGATATAACAACTGCCATAATATATGTTCCTGCACCTGAAAAATCTTGTCCAAATATTCCATATAAGAAGGAAATTTTTAATATAGAAGAAAGTACCGTTCCATCCATATGCATTGTAGCACCTATAGGAAGAATTATTTCACGAATATCTTTTGGAACTCCAATACGACTTGCAGCTTCTAAGTTGACCGGCAAAGTCGCAATTGAACTTTGAGTTGCAATAGAAGTTACAGCCGGTTCTACTATATTTTTAAAATATGTTTTAACTCCAACTTTTCCAGCTGCGAAATAAGCATATGCTGCAAATGCAATAAAGAAATAAGCAACACATAATGGATAATAAATAAGCATCGCTCTACCATAAGCACCGAGCAGCTGAGGGCCAAACTCCCCTATTAAGCTCGCAAAATATGCAGCAAGCCCTATTGGTGCATACATCATAATTATGCTTACAAATTTCATCATAATATTTGATAAAGCATCTAATGCCTTAGCTACAATATTGTTTTCACCCCCAACTGAACTAACACAAAATCCAAATAATATAGAAAATACTATTAAAGGCATCATATTAGAACGAGAAAGCAATTTACTAAAGTCATCAACAGTTATAGCTTTAACAATTTGATTAGCAAGGGATACTTGTTCTAATTGAGTATCAGCTGTCCCCAATTCTAAATTTACACCTGCTGCTGGAGGAAATACTTTAACTACTACTAAGATTACAACTGAAGCAATTAAACCTGTAACAACAAAAGTTAAAAACATATTACCTAAAATTTTTCCTAAACGTTTCATGTTTACCATGCTACCTACAGCACTTGCTATAGTTATGAATACTAATGGTGTAACAGCAGTAAACATTAAATTTAAGAAAACATCTCCAAAAGGTTTAAGTATGGTCGCTTTTTCACCAAATATAATACCAACTACACTACCAATAACAATTGAAAGAATTAAAGTGATAGAAAAACGATAGTTTTCCCACCAAGTTTTTTTAGTTTTACTCATTTTAATACTTCCTCTCTTTTTTTGTTTAAAATATTTAAAAATATTTAATACACTAATTCCTTTATTATAATTATATTAATTTTAAGGCTCCCTTATTAAAATATTTTATATAATAGCAGATTTTTTAAATAGACCCACCAAATTAATAAATTTTTCATTAGTTGCTCTGTTCATCTTTTTTAATCATTATATCTAATATTGTCCTATCTGTCTGTATCATTCCAGGATTACTTACCTGTCCCATATTTCTTATTGCTTCATCTGCAGTTGAAGCAGCAATGCCGTCTGTGGAAGAAATGACTACATCATCCAATGCCAAGTATGAACTCATAACTGCTGCCGAAGATGCTGTTGCCAACTTTAATGCACATCCTACTTTTCCGCCGTCACAAATCATTCCTGTAAGATTTCCTGTCATATTTATTATGGCATTTTCTATTTGTTGATCATTGCCACCCAACAGCATTGTCATTGCTGCTGATGCCGAAGATGCTGCAGAAACACCGCAACCACACAATGCAGACAATTTACCTGTAAATTGTTTTATATAAACATTGAGAAGATGCGAAAAAGCTAAAGCTTTTGCTAATTCTTCATCAGAATTGCCGTTATACTTTGCCGTTTCAACAACAGGAATTATTGCTGTTATTCCGTGATTGCCGCTGCCTGCACTGCTCATTACAGCATAAGGACATCCCGCCATTCTGCTTTCAGCACCGGCTGCTGTTCTTAACATTATTGTACTATGCAAATTCTTTCCCATAACAGAATTATTTGTCATTTTATTAATAGCACCGGCAATTCCGATACCAATATTTTGTGTTAATCCACATTCGGCAATTCTTTCATTCATTACAGCACCTTCCAACATAAAACGAAGATCGTCATCGTCAAAAGAATTTACTAAATTTTTAATATCAATCACTCTCATGCTCATTAACTTATTGTGCAAATCATTGCTGTTATATACCTGAACTTCGCGTTTAAAAATAACTTTGTCATTTGCTTTTGTAAATACGATGTTTGAATGAGTGTTTAATATTGTAGATATGCCTATTCCGTTAGTAGTGATCACTTCAGCATGAACATATAATTTTTCTTTAGAATGATCAATACATATTACTGCCTTTTTTTCATCTACAATTTCTTTTGATTGATTTCTTATATCATCATTTATATCCGCTAACAATTCAAGCCCCTTTTCAGGGTTTCCAAGACAAGCCCCAATAGCTGCCGCATATTTAAGACCAACTTTATCATAACCCGGAATCCCTACTGACATGCCGTTTTTATAAACATTAGGAGATACTTCTACTTTTATAGAAACTATATGACCGCCGATTGCATGGTAAGCATCTGCAGCGGCAAGCGCAACGCATACAGGTTCAGTGCAGCCAAGCGCAGGTACAACCTCTTGTCTTAACAATTCCAAGACTTCATTTTTATTAAGCATATTTTTATCCTTTCATTTCTTTTAAATTTAATCATAATATATAACATGCAAATATTATGCCAAAAACTGAAATATTGTAATATTTGTAATCTTAATTTTTAGCTTGACTTATAATTGAGCAAGTCTTAACATAAAATTATAAATATTTAAAAATATAATTCGAGAGGATGTTTGCTATTAAAAAGTTAATTTCTATTGTTGCGTATGATTACAGAGCTTCAATGTTTTATGAATCACAAATCAAAGAATTGTTTGGTGAATTGGTTAATACTTTAGCTTATAATGTATCGGATGGCTCCGTGGTTAATTTAAAAAAATCTGATCTTTACGTAGTAAGCACAGATGCTTTTGAAAGTATTTCAGATTTTAATAAATATATACGCAATGAGGCGCCCACTGTTGAAATAACAGTTACTTTTACAAAAAAAGCAGTTGACACTTTGATGAGTATACCAAAAAACAGCAAAGCCTTATTTGTAAATTTAAGCGAAAAAATGGTTCGTGAAGCTATAGCAAGACTTTCACAATTAGGCATCAATCATATTAACTTTACACCATTTTTTCCTGGAGCCGATCTTGTCAGTAGTTTTAATATTGCTGTTACTCCGGGTGAAGACCGTTACGTTCCTAAAAACGTTAAAAATATCATTGATATCGGACAAAGAGTGCTTGATTCATCTACAGTAGTAGAAATTGCAATGCGTTTAAATTTTGAATATCTTTTAGAAAGAGATAAATTTAAGGATTATTTTCGCTCTATTGCTGCTAACAATTACAGTTTCGATAAACTTTTCGGACGTTCATTGCGTATGGAAAGCCATTTTGAAATTTTAATGGAAACAATTGATGATGGAATTATAGGTATTAATGAAAATGATATTGTTTTTGCTTATAATTCAAGGGCTGCAGAAATAATAGGCATTTCAAAAGCTCAAGCTATCGATCATAATGTATTGCCATATTTTTCTTTTTTGCCTTTTGTGGAATGCAAAAATACTAAGAAAAAAATAAATAATCGTTTAACAAA
>DIVM01000214.1 GCA_002435835.1 Firmicutes bacterium UBA6132 | reverse complement strand
ACCAAATGAAGGCAGAAATAGCAAATGAATTAGGATTAACAAACTACCAATCAATGGACAAAGGTAATTTAACTTCAAGACAAAATGGATATGTCGGTGGTTATATGACAAAAAGATTAGTAGAACTTGGTGAACAAGCAGCAAATAACGGTCTTAAATAATGATATTTAAATATTAAAATACAAAAAATGTTCGATTGGATTATTTTTCCCTCGAACATTTTTTATTGTAATTTAATTTACTGCTGATAATTCATATTCTATACTATTGTAAGCTACATTTTTCAATTTAATAAAAACATTTAAATTTTCTTCGTAAGTTAGTCCATCAACTGTTGCTTCATTTTTTTTACTACAACCGTCAACTGCTCCTGCTTTTACAATTTCTTTTAATATTTCATCATATATATCTTCCCCATACATGACTGTTTTGTTATTTAAAATACTTAAGCCAGCACAAATTCCATATGCACCCCAATTAGAAACCCCTGCTATTATAAGATTGTCAGATTCAAATTGTGCACATATAATATTACCTTTGTTTACATATTTCTGCACAAACTTCATAACTTTTCCCATACCAACTTCATTTCCGCCATCACCAACTGCTGACGTAGTTATATTAAGTTCTTTTGCTTTTATGAAAAGCAAATCTGTGTTTGGGCAAAAGCTTGTTATATCTTCTCCGCGCATTGAATAACATTTGTTCTGAATATTTCTTCCTGGTCGTTCTATGCCAATAATATGATCAGGTTTAAATTCTTTTAATATTTCTTCTGTTTGTTCTCTTTCTTTACTTTCTTCAAATATATAAATAATAGTATGAAGGTTTAACAGCTTAGATCCTATTCTCAAAAATGATTCTGAGTATTTATCAGTTACAATTATTACTTTTTTATTTAATTTTTCAAGAGCATAGGCTAATGCTAAAGCACCTGGTGGTCCATCAGTTTCGCCAACTTTAGCAGCTTTTACTGCAAAACCTGTTACTATAACAATAGTTTTGCTTTCATTTAAAGAATATACACAGGATTTAAGTTGTCCCTCTAACTTTACTTTATCCAATCCTCTATTTTCAAGATTTAAGGATATTATATCTTCAATTTCATTAAATTCTTCATAATCGTTATTTTTAATAATCATTAAATTCACCTTCACGACAAAATTTTATAACCATAATACTATATACATAAATTACTAAACAATTAAAGAAATCCTCTAAACAATCTTATGAAAAAATCTATATAATACTATTTTTCCTAAGATAAACTAAGACTTTATAAATTAAAATTATTTATTCCTGTCTTTTAGATAATCCTTCTAAAAAATTTATAGCGTGCTTATCAGCACATCTTTTATAATGTTTATGTCCTTCTTTTCTAAATATATCCGTTAATTCTCCTTTTGTTAATGGGTCACCTGCTTTTTCTAAAATATCAAGCATATCTTGACTTGATAGTGAAAGTGCTATTTTTAGTTTCTTTAACATGATATTATTTATATTTTTATTTCCTTTTATTGATAGTATTTCTGGTTGTCCTGTTTTTGTTTCTTTTTCCCCTCTTTTAAATGTAATTAAACCATTTAGAAAGCATTCCAATGTAATATTCTTACATTTATTAATTTCTTCTATTTCATTAAGTTTTTCATTTTCATCAGAACTATTTCCTATTGCGTTTTCTAATAGTTTCTGAACTTCTTCTTCCGATATGTCAATACCTCCAAATTTAAATATATCTACCATATCCTTGTTTTTTAAATCCATTGCATATTTTATTTTATCTAATATATAATTATTATTCATTTAATCTCCTTGAAATTATTGTTTTTACAAATATATAAAACATATACCTACATGTGGTAGATATATGTTTTATATTTTACGTACTAATTATTACCTGTCAAACGCTCCGCCACTTTTCATGTTTTTAATAGCTTTTCGTGAACCATTCATTTGTTTTGACTCTATGACTTTTTTATAACCTTGTTTCGCACTTGCTTGTTTTTTTTCTTCTATAATTTTCTTCATTTGTTCAATCATATTATTTTGCATTTTTCTGTTCCTCAAAATTTTCTATTATAATTTATTTAAAAATAATTATCTGATTTCTTAAATTTTTGGTTAATTTTTATTCCGCTTGTCTTGGCTTAAAGTTGCATTTGCTTAATTCTTTTTTTCTATTGTCTAAAGTATTATGAATTTTATCCTCAATAATCATGTCTTCCTTATTATTCATAATAAAATTATGCAAATAAATTCTTCCTTCTTCCGTATTCGCAACAGCATATGGTGATTTATTATATCTAAAATAGCACCAAGTATATCCGCTATTTATTACTCTATCTAAATCATCTTTATCTATATATGTTTTAGCTCTTTTTACGCCATTGTTATCCCTTAATATAATAAAAACACTATCATCATCTATATCTTCATATTCATTTTTCATATTTTGATTATATACTTTTAAATTTGATCTACAATTATTTAATGGGTTCCCATCAAGATGTAAGATAGGAGTTTTAGAATCTTTATCTAAAACAAAAGAATGTAAAGAAATTTTTTCCTTTAGTTTTTTCCCATCAGCTATATTAAAGCTAATATTTTGTACTAAATAGTTACTATAATCTTTGTTCCATTCAGGAGACCAAGTTCCTTTGTTCAATACTTTATCTAAATCCTCTTTATCTATTTGAGCATCGATAAATGATCCATCGCGTTTTTTCAATTTTAAAATAGCTTTATCATCTTTTATTTCGAATTCATTACCCATTATTTTCTTTTCTTCATTAACTACATTTTCATTGTTCAAATTATAAACTCCTCATATTTCCTTATTTTTAAAAACCACTTATTATAAAACATTATGATTGTTTACCAGAAAGTCGTTTCACGACTTTTTTCTGCAAGCGAGCTTGCAGAAAGTTGCGACAAAGTCGCAAACTGGTACAATCGCAATATGATTACCCAGCATTCGCAGAATGCTGGTGAAAGTTATAACTTATAACTTTCACCAAAAAGTCACGGAGTGACTTTTTGGGTGGTAATCACATTATAACATAATTTAATAAAGAGGTCTAATATTTAAAATTTTTATTGTTATTTCGAAAATTAAGAAAAAGACTGTTTCATCTACATTTTAAAATCGTAGTGCAACAGTCTTATGATTTGTAATATTTAATTATATTATGCTAAGGAAATTATTGACTTTAACAAAACATTTGCACCTGAAATAATATCATTGAAATTTGTATCTTCATATGGGCTATGGCTAATTCCATTTATACTTGGAACAAAAATCATTCCTGTGTCAATAATACCGTTAAGCATGGCATTGTCATGGACTGCTCCGCTGTTCATTTTAATATACGAAAGTTCCAAATCTTTTGTGCTTTTCTCAATTGTATCTACAATATGATCTGCCATATGTACAACACTTGATTTGCCAAGCTCATCAATTGATATTTCAACATTTTGCAAAGTAGCTATTTCAAAAGCAAGTTTCTTAACATATTCAGCAATAAGTTTTATATTCTCCTCAACTACATCTCTTATATCAACATTAAAAATAACTTTTGAAGCTATAACATTGGAACAGTTTGGTGAAACTAATATTTTACCAACAGTAGTAACTGCAGTTTCCATTTTTAATATTTTTGTAATATCAGATATTTTATCAATTATTTTAGCACTAGCAACTACTGGATCTCTTCGAATAGCCATAGGAGTAGTTCCTGCATGGTTCGATGTTCCTTCAACTGTAATCTGCAGTGTCTTCATACCTGCAATAGCTTTGACAATACCTATTTCCTTGTTTTCCTTATCCAATATTTCACCTTGCTCAACATGAAGCTCAATCATACAATATTCATTTTTACCTTCAATAAAAAACTGGTTAGTTTTATCTGATAAAAAATTACAACTTGATATAATTTCATATGCAGATAAACCATCATCTGTGTAGAGATTTTTCAGATAATTTTCATCTATTTTTTTTGTAATAAATTTACTTCCTATCATGGTAACACCGAAATTCGAGCCTTCTTCTTCAGAAAAAATTACAATTTCAATAGGATTGTTAATCTTTATATTATTATCCTTAATAAATCTAATTACTTCTATACTGCATAAAACACCTGTTAACCCCTCATACTTGCCACCATATTTTACAGTATCAATATGTGATCCAATTAATATTGATTTAGACTCTAAATTATCAGGATTATATTTACCCCTAATATTGCCAACAAAATCAACGGATATTTCCATCCCAAGCAAATTCATTTCTTCAGTTAATATTTTTCTAACTTTGAAATCCTCTTTACTATATGAAAGTCTTGTACACCCAATATCCGTTGATGTAATTTCAACAATTCTATTAAAATTAAATTTTAGATTTTCATGGTTAATTTCCAAATCCTACCCCCAAAATATTAATTTTTTAAATAATCCATTGCAGATTGAACAAAAATGGACACACCAGTTTCAAAGTATTCTTCATTTAAGGCAAATTTACTGTTATGATGTGGATATACCTGACCGCCTACTTCCATAGGATTTGCTAAAAATATAAATGTACCAGGTACTTTTTCTAAATAATATGAAAAATCTTCTCCACCCATTACTGGCTTGCTCATTAATTGAACTTTATCATCACCTATTGCTTTTTTAACACTTTCATATACATCTAATGTAAACTTTTCGTTATTTACAAGTGGTGGAGCTCCACGAAAGTACTCATATTCAACACTTCCTCGGTAACCAGCAGCTATGTTTGCTCCTATTTCTCCAATACGTTTTGTTATATATTCTCTTGTTTTTTGATTAACAGCACGTGCTGTACCCTCTAAGAAAACCTCGCTAGGTATAACATTGTAAGTTGAACCTCCATGAATTGATCCAATAGTAATAACGCCTGGTTCTACAGGATTTAATTCTCTACTTATAATTTCCTGAATACCTGTTATAATTTGAGCTGAAATAACAATTGGATCAATGCTGACATGAGGATATGCACCGTGCGATCCAAGTCCTTTGACAGTCATTGTAAATCTGTCAAGACAAGCCATCATAGAACCTGTACTTAACAACACGCTTCCGTTTGAAACTTCATCAGATATATTGCCGACATGTAACCCTATAATTGCATCAACGCCATTTAAAGCACCAGCTTCAATCATAGGCTGAGCTCCTGCTGATATTTCCTCTGCAGGTTGAAATAAAAATTTAACAGTTCCGCTAAATTGATTTTTTAAAACATTTATTACTTTAACAACACCTAATAATATTGCAGTATGTGCATCATGTCCACAAGCATGCATATTTCCATTTTGAGAAGCAAAATTTAATCCTGTTTCTTCCTTTACAGGAAGTCCATCCATGTCAGCTCTTAATGCAATACATTTTCCACCACCCAGTCCTTTAATAGTTGCTACTATTGCAGACTCCAAACCAACACCCAC
>DIVM01000098.1 GCA_002435835.1 Firmicutes bacterium UBA6132 | reverse complement strand
CTTGAAAGCAGCCTTTTCTCCGCGGGCGTCAGGCCTGCCAATAACGTAGGGCTTTCAGTATCAAGGGTTGGCGGAAATGCGCAGATAAAGGGTATGAAGCAGGTTGCGGGAAAACTTAAACTTGACATGGGACAGTACAGGGAACTTGCGGCTTTCGCGCAGTTCGGAACGGAACTTGACAAATCATCCGAAGCACAGCTTTCTTTAGGCCGCAGGATGGAAGAAATATTAAAACAGGGAAACAATCTGCCGCTTCCCGTTGAAGACCAGCTGGTTATAATCTACGCCGGTATCAACAGGTTCCTTGATGACGTGGCTCTTGAAGACGTAAGGGAATTTGAAAAAGGGCTTTTAAAATACGTCAATGAAAAGCACAGCGACGTGATAGAAGAACTGAAAAAAGAAAAGAAGTTTACGGATAATATAAATAAAAAGATAGACAAGGCAATATCGGAATTCAGGGCAACGTTTAAAAAATAAAAAAGGAGCTTTAAATGGCTACTTTAAGGGACATCAGGAAAAGGATAAAAAGCGCCCAGAATATTCAGCAGATAACAAAGGCCATGAAAATGGTCTCTGCGGCCAAGCTGCGCAAAGCCCAGGACAGGACTTTGGCGTCAAGGCCTTACGCTGAAAAAATTTCGCAGGTAATAGGCGAGCTTATGTCAAGCGACGCGGGCTCGCGTTTCCCGCTTTTAAAAGAGCACCCGGAAGTTAAAAAAGAAGCCGTAATACTTGTAACGGCGGATAAAGGGCTGTGCGGAAGCTTTAACGGCAACCTGGCAAAAGAAGTCATGATGATGATGAGGGAAAATCCGGACATGTCGCTTTTTTACATCGGCAAAAAGGGATTTGACCTTTTAAAAAGATTTGGTAAGGAAAATGCATATTTAACTAAGGACGGAAAAGTTGAAGACAAAACTGCAGAAGATTTAATAGCTTATAATTTAACTATTGCTGTTGCTGAATCTTTAACTGGTGGATTAGTTGCAAGCCGTTTAATTAGCTATCCTGGCATTTCTAAGTCATTTATGGAAGGTTTCATAACATATAGCAATGATTCTAAAATAAAAACTTTGGGCGTGAAAAAAGAAACTTTGGATAAATATGGGGCAGTAAGTGAACAATGTGCTAAAGAAATGGCTGAAGGTGCTGCAAAAGTTGCTGGCACTGATATAGGTGTTTCTACAACTGGCATAGCTGGACCTGATGGCGGTTCTGAAAATAAACCTGTTGGATTAGCATATGTTTGTGTATATTATAAAGGTAATTTCAATTGCCTTGAAATTCATGCAACAGGAAACAGGGATACTGTTAGAGAAAGAGCTGCTACTTCTGCCTTGGATATGATTAGGGGAAGTATTGAGAAATATAGTTAGATTTAAAAAGGCGCTTTCAAAGAAAGCGCCTAACTATCATTTCCTTAATTTTCTTTATACAATCCCCAAACACCAAAACTAAAATATATCACTCCCATAAACAAAAGCACTGTGGTGGGAAGAATTGCTGCTTCAAATGACATTCCTTTGCTTGCTATGTTTTCAAGTCCTTGCATTGCCCATTTTTGCGGAGTTAACTCTGCTAAAAACAACAATATTTTATTATTTACTATATCAAGTGGCCACATGCATCCTCCAAGCATTGATGTACTGGTGAGAATTACTGGTGCTATTGATCCTAATTGTGCTTGTGTTTTTACCACATTAGAAAGCATTAAGCCTAAGCATGTTACTGCAAATACAAATGCTGCTGACACCATTATTATTCCTGCTGTTGAGTTACCCCAATCTATGTCAAATAAAAACTTACCTCCTATTATTAAAACCGCTAATTGAACAGCACCTGTAAAATATGAAACAACCATAGTTCCACCCAATATGGATGATTTTGAAACAGGGGATATAATCATTCTTTGCCACGTTTTATATTGTTTATCGCTTAAAATTGTGCTGATTGAAAAAACCATGGTGTACATGGAGAAAAATATTGTAAACCCAATCATTGAATGCATCATACCGTCATATCCGCTGCCTGAATCAGATTTAAAAATTGTTGTTTTTACTTCCATAGGAGTTTTATATTTCCATGAGTTCATTACATTTTCATACGCACTCTGCTTTAAATTTTCTAAGTCTGATTCAGGTTTTAAAGAATGAACATAATTTCCTGTGATGTCCACTATCCTGATTCCTCCAGTCATCTTTAGTATTATTCTTGACACATCTTCCTGTAATGACAATATTAATGTATCATCCTTAATTTTCATAAATTGTATAGAAATATTCTTGTCGTTTATAATTTGGTCTTGAAAACCATCTTTAATTATAATTGCAACAATAACTTTTCCTTCTTCAACTTTTTTGGCTGCATCATCTATATCTGTTTCATCAAAATTATATGAATTGTTTTTTCTTAATTCATCTATTAAATTTTCTGAATAACTGCTTTTGTCTTCGTTAACTATCAAAACTGTTGGCTTATATTGATTAAAAGACATCCCAAATATTGCTGTGAGTCCAAGTGCCATAGCTGTCATGAGAATGAAAACTGCAAAATCATCTTTAAGCCTTAATATTCTTAATTTTATTATGCTTATCATGAGCTATATCCACCTTTCCCATTAATATGATAACTGATACGGATGAAAAAACAATTCCTGTAACAGCCATTGCTAATATATTGTTTATAATGTCATTTAGTCCATATCCCATCATTGTTTTAATGTATGATTTAAGGGCTAATCCGTTAAGTGATAAAAAATTTAAATTTTGAATTGTCTTTGGCAGTATATCAACAGGAAAAAAGCTTCCTCCCAACAATGCCATATCCTGAATAATTACATTTTCAAAAATATTTGCCATTTTATAATTTCCTGATTTGTATGTTGCAGCTGATACAAATGTTCCCAATCCTGCCACTGCAAATGATGCTGTTAAACTTATGAGTATAACTGATATTAAATTTCCCCAATTAACTTTTAAAACAAAGTGGGAATAGAAAATCATAACAAAAATTTGAATTGCAGAAATTATAAATACAGCTACAAATTTTCCTAACAAAATGGAAAACTTTGATGTTCCTGCTGAGGTCATTCTGTGATATGTTCCATTTTCTTTTTCTTCTAACAGCATCCTACCACCCTGACCTGCTGCAAACAATATGAACATGGTCATCATAGCTACAGAGTAATAATCTTGGCTTGTTATATTTTTCCTGTCTTTAACTGCCACATCTTCAAACTCAATTTTTATCCCTTCAATTAAATCACTCATACTTTCCATTACGTCATTTAAATTATTTAATTTCTCTGTTCCAACATCATTGGACATTGAAGTTTCAATGAGTACATTTTTTCCTATAATTATAGATGAAATTGAGTTTGAATAACTTTCCATTACTGTTTTCACTATTTGCCCATCAAAAGTCCTATCAGGGTGCGTAATAATGTCTATATTGACTTTATTTCTAAAAGGTGTCAGCAAATTTATTTTCATATTGTAAATGAAATGCTCTGGCAAAATGACTACCGCTGAAACTTCCTTGTTGTTTAAAAGTTCTGTCGCCTTTTCCTCAGATTCAATTCTGTAATTTATATATTTGCTCACATCATCACTTTGTAAGAATTCTTCAAAAAATATTTTTTCTATGTTTAAATCGTTGTTGATTAAATCCTCTTTTGTTGCTTCTCCCATTTCTTTTGAAATAAAATCGCTGCTTAATAAATTTAAAAACATTTTTGAATCTTGTTCCTCATCATATTGTTTAACAACAGCCACTTTTATAGTTTCGATGTTTTCTCCACCAGATGCAAAGGAACCTTTTAATGCAAAGCTTAAAATTGTCATAAGGATTACTGGCATTAAAAGAATTATTACAACTGCTTTTTTATCGCTTAAAACTATTTTTAAATCCTTTATGATAATACTTATAACTTTCATGGCACACAGCTCCTTAATCTCTTAAAGCTTTTCCTGTCAAATGAAGGAAAACTGCTTCAAGATTTGGCTTTTTAACATCAATCGATTTAATTCTTTTTCCATGTTCTGTAACTTTAGCAATTATTTCTGCCAATATAGTATCAGAATTTTCACCGTATATAATAAAGTTATCATCGATTATTTTTGCATCAAATATGCCTTCAATTTTTTTCAGCGTTTCTATGAAATTATGATTCATGTCATTTAGTGATACATTTATTTGTGTTTTACCGTTAACAAGTTCTACAAGCTCATGCTGTGTGCCAGATGCTATAATTTTACCTTCATCCATTATACAAATTCGATTACAGAGATATTCAACTTCTTCCATGTAATGGCTCGTGTATATTATTGTCATGCCCTGCTGGTTTAATTTTAAAACCGTGTCCAATATATGATTTCTTGACTGAGGATCAATTCCTACAGTGGGTTCATCCATTATNNAGGATTATGAAGAAGAGCGGCACCTATGTTTAATCTTCTTTTCATGCCTCCAGAATATTTGTCCACCCTGTCTTTCAAACGCTCATTTAATCCAATAATTTCTGACACATGATTTATCCTATTTTTAAGTTCAGCTCCTTTTAGCCCATATATGCTGCCCCAAAACGATAAATTTTGAAAACCTGATAATGTTTGATATAATGCAATTTCTTGAGGCACTACTCCAAGTTTTGATCTGATTTCTTTAGGGTCATCAAAAATATTTTTGCCTTCAAATAATATTTCTCCGCTTGTTGGATTCATCAATGTGGATATCATTGAAATAGTAGTTGATTTTCCCGCTCCGTTTGGGCCAAGAAGTCCAAATATTTCTCCCCGCTTAACTTCAAAGCTGATACCGTCAACTGCTTTTATATTTCCAAAATTCTTATATAAATTTTCTGCTTTTAGCATTTTATTACTCCTTAATAAAAATATCTTGCATAACATCCGGCATGCTTTCTTTTTCTTCCATTTTTAATGTATTTTCTTCAGTTAATGTTGGATAATTAAATTCTTGGCTCTTATTTATATCCCAATTGCTTATATCCAATTTAAAATTAAAACCTGATAAACTTTTTTGTTTAGCATTATCTACTTTTATTAATAGCTCAATGGTTTCATTAACAATATACCCGTCAATATCCACATGTGCAGTATAATTAAATTTTTCTACATTGTAAAAATCAATGTTTTCTTTCATGTTGTCGAGCATTTCTTCGTAGGATATATTTTCGATTTCTACGTCTTGCATGCTATCAGCATTTTCCTTGATTTTTGTTTCAATGAATTCTGTATAAAATGATTTTAAATTCTGGTCAGTATAAACTATATCTATTACATCAACAAATAAATTTTTAATTTGTTCATTATTTAAATTAATTGTATATTCCGTAGTTTTTACTTCTCCGTCAGGTGTTGTTAAAACTATATCTTTTCCTTTAAATACATCATCTTTTTTCAGCAATCCAAGCCATTTAGCTCCTATTGCAGCCACCGACTCATCCGTAATTAATATTTTTCCTTCATTTACATTCATGGTCGATTCAATAACAACATCATTTAAATTTAAATATTTTCCAATCACAGGCAATTTCATAAATATTTCATTGCCATTTATATATAAATCAAAATCAAATCCAAGTCCGCCCGAGTTCAAATAAATTTTGTATATTTCTTTTTTAAGTTCCGAGTCAAATACAGAATTAAAACTTCCTTTTATATCCTTGTAATAATTAAGTTCCTTAATTTCCTCATCGGTCATACCTTCAGTGTTTAATTCTGTTGTTGTAGTAAATTCGGCTGATGTTTGACCTCTTATTATACCATCAGTTTTTTCAGCAGCCTTTTTATAATCTAATAGACTGTCCGTATTGCATCCTGTTAATAATATTGATATAAGTGTTAATATAGTTAATGTTAAAATAAATATTTTTTTCATATTTTCTACCTCCTTTGATAATATCATTATATTAAATTTAAATATAAATTTGTAGTATCTCTGTTCACATCTTATGTTAATTTGCATATGACTTTTGGCACAAAAATAATCGTCCATGCTAAAAAGCAGTTCGCTACTATATGAACTGCTTAAATTTTGATATAAATTTTATTTAGATGTCATTTTTAATTGCAAATACAGCGAGCTGTGTTCTATCCCTCAAATCTAATTTTAATAAAATTCTTGTAATATGGTTTTTGACTGTTCCTTGGCTTATGAACAATTCATCCCCTATTTCTTTATTGTTTTTTCCTTCAGCTATTAATCTTAATATTTCAATTTCTCTTTCAGTTAATTCTTCAACTCTTTTATCGGTAATTTTCCTTTTGCTTTCATTAGCTAACTGTGAAAATTTATCAATAATTTTTACGGCAATATCTGATTGAAGCATTGTTCCACCCTTATAAACAGTTCGAACTGCATCACTTATTTCCTTAGGGGATGCATCTTTCAATAAATATGTTGAAGCTCCGTTTTTTAAAGCATCATAAATAAATTCATCATCATTAAATGTTGTAAGTACAATTATTTTAATATTTGGAAAATCCTTTTTTATGAGAGTGGTAGCTTCAACGCCATTTAGCTCCGGCATTTTAATATCCATGAGTATTACATCAGGTTTATTCCATTTGCAGAACTCATATGCTCTTTTTCCATTGTTAGCAGTTCCTATTACTGTAATATCTTCTTCTGCACCCAATATGAGCTTAAGCCCTTCTACCAAAATGTCCTGGTCATCAACTAACAACAGCTTAATCATTTATTTCCTCCAAATATAAAATTCCTTTTACTAAAAAACCACTGTGATCTTTATTAAAACAATATTCTATATTACCTCTAAATGCTTCTACTCTTTCTCTTATGCCTTTTAAACCGTAACCTTCTTTAATACCTTCAATATTTTTAATATTTTCAGCTCCTGAACCATTATCTTTCACGGAAAAATTTATTAAATTATTTGTAATATTAATTTCAATCCATATTTTAGTTGATTTACCATGTCTAACTGCATTGGTCAAACATTCCTGTAATATATGATACAAAGCTGTGTTTATTTTTGAATTCTGTGAGATATTATTCTCATTTAAATTATATACAAATTCATTTGTACTTTTCGATGATTCAAAGCTAATCCTTGCTCTCCTATCATCTTCATTTTTTATATTTAAATGAATTTCAACACCCGTTTTTTCTGCGAACTCTTCAATTAATTTTTTTATATCGCTTAATTTTTTAACATTATCTATATTTTTATATTCTGCTTTATCCCCATTTATTTCTTTCCCAAAGTTAGACGAGTTTTCATAAACTCTAAGCGTTTCAACAACTTCCCTTATATTCTTCATTCCGTCCTTAGCTGTTTGAATTGAGTTTTTGATCAATTCTTCTGACTTAATATTGTCTTTGTTTAAATAATGCTCTGCCATTTGAAGCTGCATTATGAGAGCTGTCATGTTATGACCTAAATTATCATGTATATCCCTGGCGATACGATTTCTTTCTTCTATTATTGATAACCTTTTTAGTTCTTCCGTATAACTTTTAAGCTTTTTATGAGCATCTAAAACTTCTTTATAAAGTACATCCTTTTTTTCTCTTTCACTTTTATTATATTGAGCAAAAGTTGCAACTGATAATATAAGGATATTGACCATTAAGAAAAATGCCATTTGGGAAACAGAGGATAAATTAAATTTGTAATAAATGAGATAGGCATATTTTATAATGGATATAATTACTGTGATAACCCCTATAGACAGACCTTTTTTAAGACTTAATAGAAGTGTTGATTCAAGCACAATTATTATGTAAAATGAATGAAAAAAATAATTAATCAAAAGTCTCGAATTTTGTTCTAAAGAAAAAACAAGCAAAATATCAAATAAAAATGATGCGAGATACAATTTTTCCTTATTTCTCATGAAATATTTTAAAGTTGTATTTATAAAGAAAAAAATAAAAATAACAAATAGCGTTATTAATCTTTGCTTAGCTGCATTTTCAAAATATAAAGCCCCTGTAAATAAAATTGTTATTAGCATTGCTTTTAAAACATATAAATATTTAATATTTTTTTCCATGACGCCTCTTATAAATTTTAATTTTTATGTTCATTAGAACTTAAATAATCTCTGTTAATAATGTTATATCATAATTTATTTGTTTAGACAATTAATTATTTGGATTAAAAAATGAGCGTTTTGGCGCTCACTTTTTAATCCATATTCTATAACATCCACTCATAATTTCTTTTACTATATAATATTCTTCGAATTTGTACTGTACTATCTTTTATAATATAAAATACAACAAAATTATCTACAATTAAGCCGCGATATCCTTTTAATCTTAAATTAGGATCTTTAAGTAAATGACATCTCTCCGGCATCTCAGCAAGACTTTCTATCTTTTTTATGATACTATCATATTGGCGTAAAGCAGTTTCTTGAGACAAAGTATTAATATAATCAACAATATCTTCTAAGTCTTTTATTGCAGACTTATACATACGTATATTATATTTTTCCATGCACCCTATCCCTCAACTTCCTTGCAACTTCAAAAAAATCTTCACCTTCATCTCCATTTGCAATTTCTGCTTCAGCTTCAGCCAGTTTAGCATACAAATTTAAAAGCGATTGTTGACGTTCGTATGTTTCCATACTCATAACAACCATATCACCAACACCATTTTTGGTAATAAATACAGGTTCCATTTCACTATGACAAAATTCAGATATTTCATTAGCATTATTTCTTAAATCTGATATAGGTCTAATATTTGGCATACATAACCTCCTTAATATCATTATATGTATTGTTATTATATCATGATATTGATTATCATGATATTGATATTTTATCAATTTTTATATTTTTGCAGTTTTAAAATGAACTTAAACTGTTGCGTAAATTTTCTGTTATTGAATTAATTAGAAGCAGTCTCTTGATATATCAATTGTATTTTCTATTTTTAAAAAAACACCCACAAAATATGCGAGTGTTTTTAAAATATCTAAAAAACTTATTAAGTTATGTTGAATTATAAATCTTTGTCCGTATATTTAATCTAAACTTATATGTTAGAAGTATTTAAATTTTTACTTACTTTATTATTACGTTTCTTTAACTTTACATTTGGTTCTGCTGGAAGTCCAAACATTGGAACTAATCTGTCAAGACCAGTAAGAGTCAATAATAAAATTGAAACTACTGCTATAATTGCCATGAAATTATATCTTATAAGATCAAAAGTTACAAAATTATATAGTGGATATACTGCATTAGCTATACCTACATAAAATCCTATATAAACATGCCATGGAATAAGTTGTGAACCAAAAACACCTAATGCATCACCGAAAGTTGCATTTCTTAATCTAAGCTTGTACATATCTTCTTCACTTGCTTCTACATTTTCATCAGTTAAGTTCTTGATTATAGGTCCTATTGTAACTATTTGTGCCATTTCATCTGCTAAAGCAGCATTTCCTATTAAAGATAATATTCCATTTGCAAACATTAATTGTCTTACACTTTTAGCTGTATTTGATATGAAATCAGACAATGGTTTAAAAGCATGCATTTTTGACATAATACCACCAAAAGCACCTACCCACATCATCATAACTATTACCCATGAACCTGCATCAGCAAAACCATTCATCATTAAATCAAGAAATCCTCTTACTGATTCTACTGTACCTGCAACTAATCCTAGTATAAGTGATGAAATAAGACCAACACCTAAACAAGCTAATGTAGGGATACCTTTAATAGCTGTTATCAAAACTAAAATCAAAGGAATAACCATATACACAGGAACGCCACTTTGAACTTGATTTAATAATTCAACAGCAGATGGTCTTTCTACTAATAAATTATCAAATACTTCTTGTGGAATTTGTTTAATTGCTTCATTAGCATTACCTGCTTCACCTGGCAATCCTAAACTAATTGTAAAGAAACATACTGCAGCAAGTACTAAACATAAAATTGACCAAACACCTTGGCTTCTGATTCTATCTATTACTTCAACTCTTTGGATACCTGAACTAACAACTGTAGTATCTGAAATTAAACCTATATTATCTCCAAAGCAAGCACCACCTGCAATAGCACAAACTGTAATAACAGGATTACCTGCTACTATATGGTTTAACCATAAAAATATAGGTGCACATGCAGCAAAAGTCCCCCATGAAGTTCCTGTTGCAACTGATAAAATACTTGCAATTATAAATGAAATAACTGCTACCGTTTTTCCTGTAATTCCAAATCCAAGTGCTAAATTAATAATTGCTGCTCCAACACCTGTTGCCATAAATGCTTCTGCCATAGCATAAGCAAGCATTAGAATAAAAAATACCAATTGCATTTCTTTTACATTTTCTACTGCTGAATTAACTAAATCATTAAATTTAATTTTTTCAGTAAGTGCCGCAACAATAGCTGCATAAACTACAGCAATAGGTGCAATTTGTAAAATATCAAGTCCTAATGTTCCAACGTTACTAGCTATCATCAACCCAGCCATTAAGAATACTGGTGATAACTTCAATAAAGCGATCATATAAAGCCTCCATTTAAATTATGTAATAAATTTATGTTATTTTTTTAACAAAAATGATTATAGCATATCCTTGTTTCTTATTCAACATGAAATCTTTTCTTTATGCCGCATCATTTTATTAACAAACTAATAATAATTAAAACTTCGCACATAACAAAATTATAAGTGCGAAGTTTTAATTAAAAACTTATATAATTTAGTACTTACATTTTTAATAACTTATAACAATCGTAACTATATTAAGTTGCGATCAACTATTTGATTAACTATAAATGTTGCAACTTCATTTGCATAGCTTCCTGTACCAAAACCTGCATCATATCCTAATTCTTGAGCAAGTTCATGAGAAAGACGAGGTCCTCCACAAATTAAAACTATTTTATCTCTTAGTCCTTCTGCTTCA
This sequence comes from Firmicutes bacterium UBA6132, assembly GCA_002435835.1. The sequence continues at coordinate 37,466 of DIVM01000098.1, read as the reverse complement.
AGCATTTCTACTAATTCAGTTAAATTTGGTATATGAACATCTTTTTGAGTAACTATTTGTGATACAAGTATAGCATCTGCTTTCATTTCTATTGCTTTAGCAACCAATTCTTCATTTGGAACTTGGCTGCCCATGTTCAAAGCTTCCATTCCTTTGTATCTTTCAAGACCAAAGTGATGATTATAGCCTTTCATGTTCATTATAGCATCTATACCAACTGTATGAGCATCAGTACCTGTACAAGCGCCTAATACTACTACTTCTCTTTTAATTTTATCTTGGATGAATTGTTCAACTTCTTCCATATTCATGAATTCCATATCTACTTTTGGAACTTCAATAGTTGTATAATCAACTGTATGAATTGTTTTTCCATACATTACAAAATAAGTATATCCAATACCTAAGTCGCTTGAATGAACAACTGCAGGGTGTTCAAATCCCATTTTAGCCATTAACTGACGAGCTGCTTCATCAGCTTCATCGCCATAAGGAACAGGCAATGAAAAGCTCAACTGAACCATACCATCGTTCATTGTATCGCCATAAGGTTTTACTTTTGTTAAATCTACTTTTTCTATACCTGCCATTACTGGTTACCTCCAAGCATTAAATCTATAAATGGATTGAAGTATGCTTCATCTTTTTCTGTAACTCCTTCAAGTCCTTTTCCACCTGTAAGACTTCTCTTTACTCCGCCGAATTTTCCTTGTTGTATTGTATCAAATATTCCTTCTGCTTCAATATCTTTTAATAAGCTTTCAGCATTACCAAGTACTTCTTGTGCTCTTGTTTGGATTATTCCACCTTTTTTGTACTCAACTTCATCACCTATGCTTTTAGCATTATTGAAAATATATTTTGCATTTTCAATAGAAAGCATTCTGTCTGCTACGTGAGGAGTGTGAATTGCTTCTGTAGGCATTCCTAAAAGCTGTAATCCTTGATTAGTCCAAATAGAAACTAAGTTAAACATTGCATCTTGTAAATGTCCTTTAAATATATTTCCTGTCATGAATTTTGTAGGAGGCATATATTTTAAAGGTGCATTAGGGAATATTTCTCTTGCCATTTGAGCTTGAGATAATTCTAATAAAAATCCGTTTTCTAAATTAGGATCCATTTCAAATGCATGACCCAATCCCATTTGTTCTTCAGGTAATCCAGCTTTTAATGCAAATTGTTCATTAATAAATTGTGATGCTAAAACTGTATGTGCTTCTTCTACTGCATCAGCTGTAGTAAGGTAATTGTCTTCGCCTGTGTTGATTATTACTCCTGCAAAACCGTTTATGATTCTTGAGAAATATTGGTCAACTAATGTTCTTTGCATGTTAATATCTCTGAAAAGAATTCCATAAAGAGCATCGTTAAGCATAACATCAAGTCTTTCTAATGCTCCCATTGCAGCTATTTCTGGCATACAAAGTCCTGAACAATAGTTACATAATCTAATATATCTTCCAACATCTTCACCCACTTCATCCAATGCTTTACGCATTATTCTGAAGTTTTCTTGTGTAGCATATGTTCCACCAAAACCTTCTGTAGTTGGTCCGAATGGTACATAGTCTAATAAACTTTGGCCTGTTGTACGTATAACTGCTATTATATCAGCACCCTGTCTTGCAGCAGCTTGAGCTTGGATTACATCTTCATATATATTTCCTGTTGCAACAATTACATATAAATAAGGTTTAGCACCTTCACCTATTGTACTTAAATAATTTTCTCTTGTTGCACGGTTTGATTTAATTTTTTCAACTGTTTTTTCAGCAACTGAATAAACAGCTTCTTCAATTTTTTTACTTTCAGCTATAGGAAGTTTTGTTATATCCACTTCACCTGTGCTGATTTTTTCTGCTATTTCTTGAGGTGTTAAGTTTAAATTAACTATTGCATTTCCAATCCAAAATGCTGCACCTCTTGACAATCCTCCACCTTCAACTATATTATCAACTAATACGTTTGGTAGTGGTTTTTCTATTTCATCAACGCCATCAACGCCCATAAGTCTTGTAACTGTACGTTCTACAGCAACTGTAGTATGTTTATCTATAAAAAGCTGTGTGCTGTCTGCAATATTTTTAGCAGCAGAACGAGCACTGTCAATTATATTTTTATTGAGATTTAATTTGCTCTCCATTTTTACCTCCATTTTGTTTTGGGTGATTTGGGGACGGAGCTTTCGCTGCTTGGGGACGGACCCTTTTCTGCAAAAGGTCCGTCCCTAAATCACCATTATAAATAATTTTCTGCGTCTTTTATTATTTCTTCATCTATGCCTGCTAATTTTGCTATATTTAAAGCATCTTTTGGTGTAAAATTTTGATATTTTACTTCTATTAATCTGTAGTCCATAAATTTAGATATTTGGTCAATATTTTTTATGAAACCTTCACCTTTAATATTTTCATCATCATATTTTAAACCTGCTACTTGCAAATTTTGAACTTCTTCATCATTTGCCACATTATCATAATGTGTTGTTATAACTGTTATACAATCTCTTTTTTTCAAATAGTTTACTACTGCCTTTGTAATAGCATATCCTTCTTTAGGATTTGTACCTCCAGCAAGTTCATCTATAAGTATTAGACTTCTTTTATTTGAATTTTCTAATGCCTCTTTTAAATTTACTATTTCTGCCCCAAATGTGCTTAATCCTTTTTCTATTGATTGGTCATCACCAACAGATATATATATATGTTCAAACAAGCACAATTTTGCATAATCACATGGTACAAACAACCCGTAGCTAACAGAAGAAATTATTTGCCCCATCATTCTTAGGCTCACTGTTTTACCGCCCATATTAGCACCAGTGATGCACACTACATTTTTATTAATTGATACATCCACAGGCACATATTCTTTGTGTTTTTCTTTTAATGTTTCTGCGAGTTTTAAATTTCTTCCACCTTTTATTATTATTTCAAGGTTTTTAGTAATTTCAGGTTCTACAGAATTTGTTTTTTGTGCATGATTTGCTTTTGCAATTAAATAATCTATTCGCCCTATAGCCTTAATATTTTCAACTATTTCCTCATACTTATTTTTTATTTCTGTGGAAATATTTTTTCTAATTTTAAATTCTTCTTTTTCTTCATTTAAAGTCAGTACTTCAATAGTTTTTTCTAAATTATCAATTTTTTGATTATTTTTCAAAGTAAATATAACGTTTAAATAATTTTCTCCTGAAACCCTCAAGTTTTCATCTTTTAATAAGTTTTCTATCTTTTCTTTTTCAGCTTTATTTATTGTTATTTCGTCTCTTAAATTTAACTTTATGTTGTATTTAATTTTCAGATTATCTTTTATTTCTTTTTTAAATTGCCTAATTGCAATTTCTGATTCTTTTTTTTCAAGGCGAATATTTCTTAGCTTCTTTGAATAATCGTCATAAATATAAAATGTGTACAGCTTTTCATCATTAGGATCTAATATTTCATTTAATTGTGGTAAAGGTGTTATTTTTAAATCATCATATATGGTTATTAAAGTGCCTCTTAAACTTTTCACCAATTTTTCTGATTGAATCAAGAAATTTTTTACTTCAAACAACTCAACTATATCTAATGCCTGATCATTTTTTGCCCTAACAATTATTTCTTGTATGTTTTTAATATGTTTGAGTATATCAATTATTTCTCGCCTTTTTTTTGTATCTGTAAATGCCCTTATTTTATTAAATTCAATCAGTAACTCTTCCTCTTGGCCCTTAACAAAAGGTTGAGCTTCTTTTTTAGTTTTTATGCCATATTCAGTTATTGGTTTTATTTCATTTAAAATAAAATCAAAATTTATATTTCTCTTTGTATTATCTGACATAAAATTTTTCAATCTTCTTCACCACCTGAAACTACATCTATTATTTTGATCCCATGAATATAATGTTTTATTTTTGATTTAAATTCTTCACTATCGAAAAAATATCCTGATGGTGAAAATGGATTTAAAGTTACTGCTATAACATCAATGCTGTTTAAGACCATAATTTTAAGGCCTTTTCTCTTTAAATCATTCCATAGGTTTGAATCTATGAAAATTTTTGTTCCATCTTCTATTATAATATCAAAATTTTTTATAAATTCAGAGTTAACTATATCTTTTAACAAAATAGATGTAACTGCTCCTTTTATATATACAAAAGCAGTGTTTTCATTTATTTTATCATTTATTTTTTTGCCACCAGTTATACTTGTTTCAATATCAGGTACAATCACATTACCATCATTTTGTATTATGCATGTTTTGTTTGTTTCTTTTATAATTTTTTTAATTTCATCCATAGGTTCTTTGAAGCTATAACATTCGACAGCATGAACTGTTTTTTCTATAACTTTTTTCATATCACGGCTTATAACTGCTCCTGTTGCAACTATACAAGCATCTGTAATAACAGGTGAAGAAACAGCTTTTCTGTCTATAGCTCCATCCACTAAAACTACTTCAGCCCCATAAAAATTAAGGCGCTTCAATACAATTTTCATATCTTTTGCACTAACAGGTCCAGCAATCTGAATATTGCCTCCCTGTCTAACTTTAACTAATATTACTTCGCCCATGGGAGTATTTATATCGGTGGATTCAAGTATTTCTACTTTACAGTCAGAAAGCATTAGAGTCTTTTTTGCTGTTGCAACAAGCATTCCTTCTGTAACATAGATGGATGGTTTGTGAGTTTGTGTTACTAAATCTACACTTTCACCATCCCTACCCGTTGAAGTTATACCTATGGATAAATTATGTTCATATGCTTCTTCTATGAGATAATTGAGCGCCACTGTTTTGCCAGCATTTTTAGCAAGGCCAACAATGGATATGGATTTATAATTTTTAGTTTTAATTATTTCAATTAATCTCATAGTTTTGCCTCACTATACTTTTTGGGACAGTCCCCTATTCCTAGTGACTTACTCTGTCTCTTCTTTCAAGTTTTGTAGGTTCTAATGCTAAATCATTTCCAGCTAATAAACCTGCAACCCCTGTTAATGGATCTTTTTTCTTACCTTGACATACATCACATGTGCATTCTAATTTTGGTAAGTGTGGTTCTGTATATGTCGTTATAACACCTTCATAATTTCTAAGAATTATTTTGTCCGCTGATTGTGATATAACGTAATTTGGCATTACTGGAGTTTTTCCTCCACCACCAGGTGCATCAACAACAAATGTTGGTACGCAATATCCTGAAGTATGTCCTCTTAAGCTTTCTATTATTTCAATACCAGTTGCAACTGAAGTTCTGAAATGTTCAATTCCTAAAGATAAGTCGCATTGGTAAATGTAATATGGTCTAACTCTATTTTTTACAAGTTCATGAACTAAATCTCTCATAATATGAGGGCAGTCATTAACTCCTCTTAAAAGAACTGATTGATTACCAAGAGGTATACCTGCATCAGCTAATTTTCTCAAAGCTTCCTTAGCTTCATCAGTGAACTCATTTGGATGATTGAAATGAGTGTTTAACCAAATTGGGTGATATTTTTTAAGCATGTTTACTAAATCATCAGTAATTCTTTGTGGAAGAACAACTGGTGTTCTTGAACCAAGACGAATGATTTCTACATGTGGTATTTCTCTTAATTTTTTGATGATATATTCTAATTTGCTGTCAGATACTAACAAACAATCTCCACCTGATAATAATACGTCTCTAACTTGTGGAGTGTTTCTTATGTATTCAATACATTTATCAACATTATCCATAGAAACTTCATCATCACATCCGCCTGCAAATCTTCTTCTTGTACAATGTCTACAGTACATTGAGCATTGGTCTGTTATTAAAAACAATACTCTGTCTGGATAACGGTGAGTTAAACCAGGTGCTGGTGAATCTGTATCTTCATGTAATGGATCTTCCATATCAGCTGCACTAATATGATTTTCTGATAAAATTGGTACAGCTTGCATTCTGATTGGGTCTCTCACATCATCTTTATCCATATGTGCTGCATAATATGGTGTGATACCCATTCTGAATTTTTCAAGAACTTTTGCTATATCTTCTTCTTCTTTTCCTGTAATATTAATTATTTTCTTTAATTTATCTACTGTATCTATACGATTTTCTACTTGCCATTTCCAGTCATTCCACTCTTCAGGTTTAACATCCTTCCAAAGTTCAATTTGATTATAATAAGCCATTTCAATCCTCCATAAACATTTAATTAGCATTAACTTTTAGTATTATTAATTTCAGTATCTTTTTACTATATATTTTAAAACTTAAACTTTAATTAAGCGTATAATTTTGTATATAAGTCTCTTAATGCTTCGCTTTCTCTCATAATATCAAGAGCTACTTCCGCATGTCCTTTGCAGTATCCATTTCCTATTATCATGTTGATATCTTTACCAACACCTTCAGCACCTAATGCTGCTTTTGTAAAGCTTGTTGCCATAGAGAAGAAATAAACTGTTCCTTCATCTTTTGTAGCAAGAATAGCTGACATTTCGCAATTAGGTCTTGATACACAGCTTATAACTAAATCACAAAGTTCTCCATTTGTTAATTCAACAATTTTATCATATACTCCAACTGCATCAGTTGCATCAGCTGCAATATACTCATCTGCTAATCCAAGAGCTTTTACTTTATCAATTGATTTTTCACTATGAACTAAACAAATAACTTTTCCATTTGGTCCAACTAATTTTTTTGCTTCATATAAACAAAGTATACCTGATTTACCTGCTGCTCCTGTAACTAAAACTGTATCGCCTTCTTTAACAAGTTTTTTAGTTTGTGCTGGTGCTCCTGCAACGTCCAATACTGATAAAGCAAGGTTCTCAGGAATATCCGTTGGTATTTTTGCATAAATTCCGCTTTCAAATAATATTGCTTTTCCTTTAATATCTACTTGGTCTATATCTTTTCTTACTTCTATTATTTCTTCAATAACTAGTGGAGTTAATGATAATGAAACTAATGTAGCAATTTTGTCCCCAACTTTTAGATCTGTTTTTCCTTCAAGAGCTGTTCCTATTTGTTCTATAGTTCCTATAAGCATTCCGCCAGAACCTGTAACAGGATTTTGATGTTTTCCTCTTTCAGCAACAATACCTTTCATTATCTCTTTAATTTTTTCTATATCTCCGCCTGCTTGGTCAGAAATTTGTGTAAAGCTTGCTGAGTCAACATTTAATGTTTGTACGTTTATTAATATTTCATTATCGTATAATATTTCCATAGTGTTGTCAACTTTAAGTGCTGGTTGTGGTAAAACACCTACTGGTTCAATTACTCTGTGTGTTCCAAATGGATTTCCTTTTTTCATTTTGTTTCCTCCTAATTATTTAAGTTATATTTTAATTACTTTTTTTAAAATTCATGAAATATTATTAGTCAACTTTACTTCGACAATATAATAAGCAATTATCGTGCCAATTTGTCAAAAAATAAATTTTAGCCAGTTTCCAACGTTTATTACGTTATCATTATGTTAAATCAATGTCAAGTGCCAAATATTCGGCTAACAATTATTGTAACCATTTTTAGTTCTTTATATTAATTTATTCTTTTAATCGCGTACAAGCATTGAATTTTTATTTAAAATTATTATGCAATTTATATGTTGATTTTTCATATAATGTATGGAATAATAAGACTATATTATATAAATAAGAAGGAATTATAATGGATAATAGACCTATTGGAATATTTGATTCAGGAATTGGTGGCCTAACAGTCATGAGAGAAATAATGGAGCAGCTACCATATGAAAATTTAATATATTTTGGTGATACTGCCAGAATACCTTACGGTTCAAGATCTGTGCAGACAATTAAAAAATATTCATATCAATGTGCATCTTTTTTAAAAAGCAAAGATGTTAAAGCAATAGTAATAGCGTGTAATACAGCAAGTTCAATTGCTTTAGATCATTTAAAAAAGAATTTTGATATACCTGTTATTGGAGTTATCGAACCTGGGGCAAGAAGTGCCGCAAGTGTAACTAAAAATGGACATATAGGTGTAATTGGAACAACTGCAACTATAAACAGCAGTGCATACCAAGAAAGAATTATGGAATATAAACATGATGCTGAAGTTATTGGTATACCATGCCCACTTTTTGTACCTATAGTTGAAGAAGGCTGGGAATATTCAAATGTAGCTGAATTAACTGCTGAAAAATACCTTGCAGAATTAATTGAACATGACATAGATGCATTAGTATTAGGGTGCACTCATTACCCTATTCTAAGATATACAATTAAAAAGGTTGTAGGACCATATGTAAAATTAGTAAATCCAGCATTTGAAACTGCAAAAGATCTTAAAAAAATTCTTGGAGAATTCAGTATTTTAAATGAAAATTTCGAACTCCCTAAATATGAATATTTTGTAAGCGATGCACCTGAACGTTTCAGAAGAGTTGGTGGCAATTTTTTAAAAAAAGAAATTGATATACTTAATGAAATTGCAATAGATAATCTTTAATTAAACTTATAAGATACGGATGTGATAAAATGGAATCTAAAGTTAAAATAAAAATAGAAACAATACAAACCATTGATGCGGCTGGCAATGAAGATATAATCGATTTCATTTCTGAAGCTACTATGGAAAAATTTGATGATCATTTTGTTATTAATTATGACGAAAGTGATATGACCGAAGTTAAAGGAAGCAAAACAAGATTAAAGATAGAAAAAAATAAAATGCTCATGATTAAAATTGGGTCTTTTTCATCAAGGATGGAGTTTGAAAAACAAAAGAATTTCAAAAATTTATATACAACACCATATGGGACATTTAATTTAAATTATACTACTGAAATTTTTGAAAATAATTTAAATGAAAATGGTAAAGGTAAAGTTTATGTAGAATATAAAGTAGATTTTGGTAATACCGGTGATAGTTATAATAAATTAAGCATAGAAATACTATAGTAAATTACACAAATATAAAAAAGAACATTATCGCCGAAATTTTGGCTACATTGCCGAAATCTCGGCACGTTTATAATAGGGGTGAAAAATTTGTCAAACATGGATAAAAAATATATTGAATCTTTAATTCAGGCCATTGATTTAATTGATGATGGAATACATATAATTGATGCAAGTGGCAAAATTGTTTATTACAACAGAGCTGCTAAATTTCTTGATGAAATTGATGTAGAAAAGGCTATTGGTAGGCATATTTTAGAAGTTTATCCGTCACTGACATTTGATACAAGCACTCTTCTACAAGTTTTAAAAACTGGTAAGCCAATATTTAATATGGAACAAAATTTTGTTAACTACAAAGGTGATAAAATTTCTACAATAAATTCATCCCTACCTATTATGTATAACAATAAAATAGTAGGCGCTTTAGAAATTTCAAGAAATATTACAAGAGTAAGAGAATTATCTGAAAAAATAGTTAGTTTACAAAGAGAATTATATGAAACCAATAAAGATATAAATGAAGAAATTAAAAAATCAAAAGCTGGTGCTAAATTTACATTTCTTGATATAATAGGACAAAGTAAAGAAATGTTAAAGCTAAAAACTCTTGGTACAAAAGCAGCATTATCTGATTCACCTGTAATGATTTCAGGAAGTACTGGAACAGGTAAAGAACTTTTTGTTCAATCAATTCACAATTCAAGCAAAAGGAAACACATGCCTTTTATTGCTCAAAACTGCGCAGCTTTACCTGCAAATTTATTGGAAAGTATTTTGTTTGGTTCAGTAAAAGGAAGTTTTACAGGAGCAGAAAATAGACCGGGCTTATTTGAATTAGCGAATGGTGGAACATTATTTTTAGATGAAATAAATTCAATGCCTTTAGAACTTCAAGCAAAACTTCTAAGAGTTTTGCAGGATGGAAGAATAAGAAGGGTTGGTTCAACAAGTACAATTGATGTTGATGTAAGAATAATATCTGCTATCAACACTGATTTATCCGATGTTTTACAAAACAAACAATTAAGACATGATTTATTTTATAGATTAAATGTAATAGGACTTGTAATACCTGATTTGCAAGACAGAAAAGAAGATATTCCTATATTAGTTGAGCATTTTATTAAAAAATATAATGATAAAAATAATAAATTTTTTATTGGAATTTCTAAGAAGGTAATTCAAATTTTCATGGATTACAGCTGGCCTGGTAATATACGTGAATTAGAACATTCTATAGAAAGTGCTATAAGCTTATATGATGGAGAATTAATAAGGGAAGAACATCTACCTTTCCAATTTAAAAATTTTCATCCAAACAAAACATATTCAACCATAGATACAAATATATTACAGCCTCTTAATAAGGCAGTTGAAAAAGTTGAACGAGAAATTATAACATCTGCACTTGAGCAAACGAATTACAATATAACAAAAGCAGCAACACTAATAAATATACCAAGACAAACACTCCAATATAAAATAAAAAATTTAAATATACCTTTTAAATAAAGTCTCAAAATAGAAAATAATTTTCAAAATATGCCATAATTTAGTGTGTTTTTTTTTAAGACCATAAAAAAACATCGCCGTTACAGCGATGTTTTTTTTATAATTATATACTTACAAAACCTAATATTAAATATCCAATTAATGCAACGCCACCACAAACTAAAGCATATGGAAGCTGTGTTTTAACGTGGTCTATATGGTCAGCTGCAGAACCAGTTGATGCAAGTATTGTTGTATCTGATAATGGTGAACAGTGGTCACCGAATACTCCTCCCCCTGCTACGGCTGCAAATGATGCTACAACCAATGTTGTCGCATCTCCACCTGTTAAGTTAAATGCTAATGGAAGTGCTATAGGCATACAAATTGCAAATGTTCCCCATGATGATCCAGTTGAAAAAGCCATTATAGCTGATATTAAAAATATAATTGCTGGCAACAACTGAGGAGTTAAAAATCCTTCGCTAATTGATATGATAAAATTAGCTGTTCCCATAGTTTTACTCAATGAATTAATTGAATAGGCCAAAGCTAATATTATAATTGCTGGCACAGCACCTTTAATACCATCTGTCATTGTTTCCATTATTACTTTAAATGGAACTCCTTGTATAAACATGCTTATTGTCATAAATATTACAACAAACAAGAATGCTTCCATTGTTTTAGCAGATTTTATTGTTAAATATGTACCCATTGCTATAACAATTATCATTATTACAGGTAACAAAAAGTTTAAAAATACTCTTGGTTTTAAACCAGGGTAAGATTCCATTTCAGTTAACTCTTTACCTATTAATGGCTGTGCTCCATCTCTTAAAACTTTACCTTCATTAATTGCTCTATCTTCAGCTTTTTTCATAGGACCGAAATCTTTAATTATTCCGCCTGAAATTAATCCAACAAATATTATTGTAAATACTGCATAAAAGTTAAAAGGAATTGCCTTAATAAATAAGTTCATTGCATCTTCTTGAGTTACTATAACGCCAAATCCAATAGCTAAACTGCTTAAATATGCAGCCCATCCTGTAATTGGTACTAAAACACTTACTGGTGCTGCACCAGAGTCAGCAATGTAAGATAATTTTTCTCTTGAAATTCTTGCTTTATCAGATATGCTTCTCATTGTAGTTCCTACGAATAATGGACTAAATGAATCACTGAAATACACAAACATTCCTAAAAACCAAGCTACTAACTGAACTGCTTTTCTGCTAAGTTTTTTATCTTGAATGTATTGAGAAAATCCTTGGATAGCACCAGTTTTTTGAAAAAAGGCAACTAATATTCCAATAAAAGCATTTAAAAGCATTACCCACGCAAAACTTGTTGTTCCTAAACTTGTTTTTATTAATGTTGGAAATCCTAATAGCCCTTGCCCTGCAAGCAGTGTTCCTACTATACATGCTATTGCAAGAGATATTACTGTATTTCTTGTTGCAAAAGATAATACAATTGCTAGTACTGAGGGTATTATTGATAAAATTCCTAAATTTAATACTTCCATCTTATCCTCCTAATATTCTTTGTACACGCAGCCTTGTATCTATTATTTACATAGCTGCGAAAATTTAAAATTTAAATTTTAAAGTTTTATAAAGTTTTCTGATCTTGTTACTGTAGCAGGTGGGGCAAAATCTAATTTTTCATTAGCTATTTTTAATATATCTTCTGGTTTAACCCAAGGTCTATTTTGCAATCCGCTAGTTTCTTCGTGTGTTAAATAACCTTTATATGTAGTTAAACTTCTTCTTAAAAATCCGTCTTTAATACATGCTTTTTCTATACCTAAGTTCATTATATTTCTAAAATGAGGAAGTACAGAAGCAGCATATGCAACTGAAGTTGAATTTGATATAGCTCCTGGTATATTGCCTACACAGTAATGAACTACTCCTTCTTCAGTATATCTTGGATTTTCATGTGTAGTTTCACGGAAAGTTTCTATAACCCCAAAATCATTGCTAATATCAACAATTACTGAGCCTTTTTGCATTGATCTAACCATTTCTCTGTCTATTAAAAATTCTTTGCTTCCTTTAGGCCATTTAACACAATTAATTACTAAATCTATTTCTGGAAGTAATTTTTTTATGTTATATTTAGTTGATATTTTTGTATTAACATGTTCATTGTATGTTTTTCCCACATCTCTCAAAGCTGCTATGTTTACATCCATTACTGTAACCCATGCTCCTAAAGATTGAAGCACTTGCAATGAACTTCTGCCTACTATTCCAGCTCCTAATATTAAAACTTTTATTCCTGGAGCTCCAGCTAATCCGTTTACAAATTTACCACTTCCGCCATTTATAGATAAAAGTGATTCTAATCCCATTAAAGCACCTTGTTTACCTGCTGCTTCACAGTTTGGTGAACCATATCGATGTGAGTCTTCTGCAGTAAAAGCTATTACTTTTTTTTCTAAAAGAGCATCTACCTCTTCTTTGTGTGCAGCAGGATGAATACATGTAAAAACTATTTGATTTTCTCTTAATAAATTGTACTCACTTGATTCAATTTCTTTTACTTTAGCTACAAAATCACATCTCTGGTAAATTTCTTCCATAGTATCAACAATTTCAGCACCTTCTTTTTTATATGCTTCATCGCTAAAACCTGCATTTTTTCCAGCACCCTTTTGAACAAGAACTATATGTCCATCATCAACAATTGTTGACACTTCTGATGGAGTTGCTATAACTCTATATTCACCATTTTTAATATCTTTTAATACTCCAAAAATCAATTTGTTGCCTCCTAATATTTATCCCGCATTTACGTTAAATTTTTTCCAACATATTATGTTCATGGAAATCAATTAACAAAATGTCTGATTGGTTCAACTGTCATTCAATAGTGATGTACTAAAGTATGAAGCTTAACTTGATACATATTATATTTGCAATTTAGGTGCCATATTTTAAACAACTTTTAACATTATTTTATTCAAGCAATTCCAACACATTTAACAATTATGGAATATTTTTTTTAAAAAAGTTAATAATTATCGCTCGTAAACGGGCATGCACTTGCTCATTTGTGAGCAATCTTAAATTATTCAAATGAATTTTTAACATAAAAGTGGTACTATCTATTTAAATAGTACCACTTTTTTAAATTAAATTGTAATGCTTAGCTTTCCTTTGCAGAGTCTGCCTTGGAATGTCCAACAATTTTGAAGCTTGAGTTACATTATATTCAACTTGCTTTAAAGCTTTTTCTATTATGCTCTTTTCATAACTATTAACCATTTCTGTCAATGGCTCTATGTTAAACTGAACATCATTATTTAATTGTATCAGCGCATTGTATTTGTCTTCAATATCCGCAAATTCCAGTTTTTCCTTAGATTTATCTACCATACTTAAACCATGTATTATAACATTTTCTAATTCTCTAATATTGCCAGGCCAATCATACTTCTTCAATTTGTCATATAATTTATTAGAAACAAATTTAATATTTTTATTAAACACCTTGTTATATTTAGCAATATTATAGCTTACGAGTAGCGGTATATCATCTTTTCGCTCTCTTAAAGGTGGTATATTAATATTTAAAACACTTAACCTATAATAAATATCTCGCCTTAATGCACCTCTTTCTATTGCTTTTAATGGTTCTTCATTTATAGCTGCTATAATTTTTATATCAACATTCTTTGAATCTTTTGCTCCAATGCTTCTAAATGTACCATCTTGCAACACTCTTAAAAGCTTTGATTGTAAATGCATAGGCATAGAGTTAATTTCATCTAAAAAAAGCGTTCCCCCATCAGCAAGTTCTAAAAGACCCTTATTATCAACTGCTCCTGTAAAAGCTCCCTTAGATGTTCCAAACAATATGCTTTCTAGCAATGTATCAGGTAATGCTGCACAGTTTTGAGCAATGAAAGGTTTATTTTTTCTTTGGCTTGCATTATGTATAGATTGAGCAAAAAGCTCTTTTCCAGTACCTGTTTCCCCAAATATCATAGTTGGTAAATCACATTCTGCTACAATATTTAAATAATTTTTAAGTTCAATCATTTTTTCATTGTTTGTAATTATACTTTCAACTACATACTTAGCTTGATTACCGTTTGATTTCAATTTATCTACATTATTGTTTTCAAATAATTCAGAATCTATTTCTATATTATCATTATCGTTGTTATCTTCATTTTCACTTACTGATAAATCTATTGCGCCAACAATTTTGCTTCCTGATTTGATAGGCACAGATAACGATGTAATTTTAATTTGTTTTTTACCTTTCAATTTCAGTGTTTGATTTTCAACATACAATGGTACACCAAGTTCCATTGATTTATATGTCGAACTGCTTTCACCATCTAAGTTTTCATATAAATCAAGAAAATTCTTACCAACAACTTCATATATCTCTTCATTTTCTGAATTTAACTTATTGTTGAATTTTGCTGTAAAAAGTATTTCCCCTTTTAAATCAATAATTGTAATACCATCTATGTATCCTTTTCCATTAAATAGATTCTTCATCAATTCCAATTCTCTCACCTCTATTTTATAATGAAACATATCGTCATTCTACATAATACCAAATAATAAGGAAATATACAATAACAATAAAATAGTTATTCAGTATAAAATAAGAACCCACAACAACGCAATCAAAGATTGCTGTTGGTCCCGGGAACCTTGTTGTATTTACAATAAAAAGGGGCTGTCTCAAAAATAATTTATTGAGATAGCCCCAGCTTAATTTTTATTTAATTGTTATCATTCTTACTAAGATTTATTTTATTTTTGTCTTTAAAACCTAAGGCTGACAGATCTATAAATTTTTTAAATCCTTTTTGATCTTTTGATTTATCTAACTCAATCTTTGTTTCATCATTTTTCATGAATTTTCTAAAAATATCTCCTATAGAAATTTCATCATTAACGGCTTCATTTTCATCTTTTGATAATGAAACTGCAAATGTTCTATTATCGTCGCTTGCAAGTATACCTGAATTTTCAACTCTTCCTTTTTCTATAAATTCAAAAAATTTAGATTTAAGTGATATATCTTCAAGCCCTCTTTTTGTTTTTATTGAAGCTATTTCATCAGCTGTCAAAACTTGACTTAATTTACTTTCAGTTTCTATATCAAATATAGGGTCCGTCCCTGCTTGGCCTAAATCTACAAAGCATAACTGTGGGAACATTACACACCACCAGTTGTTTCCTTCTGCTTTACCTATTTCTATTTTAACAGCATCATAGTTTCCAGCTGGTAAAACTATATCTTCATATTGTTTTCGTGGAAATTCATAATTACCATAATAAACATTAACTTCATAATTATATCCTTCTTTTTTAATTGTTTCTTCAGCTTGTTTTCTTATTTCATCTAACTTAGTTATAATTAAAGCTTCGCTTTCTTCTTTTGATGTATTGAATTGTAACTCCTTGTTAAATGTACTTATTATTTCATTTCTCACTTTTAATTTAAGTGATTGATCTTCTTCTGTATTTGAATTAGCGAGAACATGGAATCTAATAACCTTTTCATTTAACTTACTCATACTTTGGTAAGATTCTATTCCAAAAGCTGTCAATACAGATATAATTACTAATATAGTAGATAATATTATTTTATTTTTATAACTCATAACTTTCCCCCAAGTTTTATATTATACTCATATTGTTACCATATCTGTATTTTTTATTCCAACTTATTTGGACAATCCTACACTTTTTATATCCATGTTGTAATGTACCTTTATATCAGCATCTGCAAACACTTGATCATAATTATCTTGAATTTTGCTATACTTTATATTGTCATATTTATATAAATCATCTTTTATTTTCAATAAATCTGTTTTATACATTTTCTGAAGCACATAAATAGCATCTTCAGTTTCTTTTGATAATTCATTTATTGCAGTTGTTTTAATTTTAGATACGAAATTCTGATCTTCTAAACTTTTATTGCCAAGAACAAATGAATCTATAAAACAATATAAAGTTACATAATAATCAACCTTTAAAATATTGTCGTTTAATTTCATATCTTTTGATAAACTAACATCAACAGTAGCTAAAGAAACTGGTGCACCTTCAACATCTATATTTATATTTTCTAAACTTGAGTATGTTGGATTTTTTAAAAGCATCACAATTTTGTTTTGCTCATAATTTAAATAACCTAATAATCTGTAATCTTTAATAACAGCAGAGCTTTCTATTTTTAACCTGTCATCATGTGGTTCAACTACAGGTATCATACCGCTACCATAAGTACCAAGGTTTAATATAGCTTCATCGAAAGTATATACTTCTTGATAACTTTCTCTTTTTAATTTAACTAACATTTCACTTAAATACCTTCCCACTATAGGATTATGTGGTATTTCAGTTTTAATTATGTGTTTAGCTTGACCTTTAGCTACGGCAATTTTAACTCTCCTGTTTATTTGTGGAGAACGCTGAATTTCATCGAATAAACTTTTAATTATTTCAGGCTCTTTAGCTACTTCTTCACCTATAACTATAACTTGCATTAATCTATCAGAAATTACTTTGTCAGATTTTAAAAAACTATCATTATAGAAATTTGAAAGCGTTAAAGCTTCTTCTGAAATAATTGTTCTTTGTTCTTCACTGCCCTCATTTATTTTAGGTATTTCAGCTGTAAACAGTAAGTTACCACCCGTTCCCTTATCTATTCCAACTGCAAATAAATATTCTCTGTCATTTATTTCAACACTGTCCCAACAACCAGTTAAAACAAATACTAATGCTAATATATTTAAAATTAAAATTAATTTTTTCATAATCTCTCCATTCTAATTATTGTGATAAAAACTTTCGCCTTTTATTTTCCCAAAACACAATAATTAAAGGTATCAATAAATTTGCTGCACTAACAAAATATGCAGGTATTTTTATGTATGGGTATAACATATACATTCCCGGAAGTAAACCTGCTAATATATATACTATTGGTATTTGTATTAATGTAAAATAACCTATTTCCCTTGTTTCAAATGTTTCCTGTATAGCAAGATTTGTGAAATACATTAAAATACAAATACTTGTAAATGTTATAATAATTTGTAAAGATAATCCTACTATCTCAGTACTTTCAAAGAAAAACCCAGGTATGTTTACAAACTTCATTATAGATAAAAAGGGCCAAACTAAATGACTTGCTTCTTTTATACCAAACTTAATTATTATTAATACATAACTTGCTATATACAATATCATGCTGATTATAATAAACCTTTTATTTAACACCATATTCTTTTCTGATTTATCAACATGTCTATTTGAAAACATCAATATAGAATATCCAAAAAAGCTTATTAATATAGTGGGTAATGCATTTACTACACCATATAAATCCACAGGATACATAGGAAAGACATTTGTATAATCAGAATAATATGTTGAAAAAATTATTACTGCTATATACGGAATCAAAGCAACTAATATAGTTATATGTGTTATTTGAGCAATAGTTTGAATTCCTTTTTTAGCTGCGTATGATGCTGTTAATAAAATAGAAATTATTAAAACTTTTATAGGAGTATTAAACAACATTAAATATTTAATTTGTTCAGCAAAATCTTTTATTAATAGGCTATTAGCTAAAATAAATAAAATTATGTAATAAATTCCTATTATTTTAGAAACATAATTGGGAAATAAATTTCTTGAAATTCCTATTATAGTTTTATTCTCATAATTACTCATTACTTTATTGATTGGGCTAATTGTTAATATTAAAATTATAGAACCCAATATAATGGATATCCAGCCAACAGGTCCATCAACTTCAGATAATATATTAGGCATTAACATTGTCTGAAAAACAAAAGATATTAATAATAATATACACGCATTTTGATGTGACGTAATTTCATTATCAAACATTATAACCCCTTCTCTCTTTTAGATTTCAAATATTGTGGTTTATGAACCATGTTTTGAATTTTAGGTCTTATTACTGTATCTTTCAAATCAGATTTAAATTCTATAAAGTTTGAAAAAGGAGACATGTAATGGAATCCAAAACTTTTTAATGTACATAGATGTATAATCAATATACAAAGACCTATGGAAACTCCAAACAAACCCATAACTGCTGCAACTATTATAAATAGAAATCTTACAAACCTTAAAGAAGATCCAAAATTATAACTTGGAATTGCAAATGAAGCTAATGCTGTTAATGATACAACTATAACTGCTACTGGTGTTATTAGACCTGCTGTAACTGCAGCTTGACCAATAACTAAACCACCTACTAAACCTATGGTAGAACCAACTGGTGTTGTTATTCTTAATGAAGCTTCTCTTACAAGCTCTATGGTAAACTCCATTAAAAATGCTTCAAACCACGCTGGAAATGGAACCCTTGCTCTTGAGGCTGCTACGAACAACGCAAGCTCAGTGGGTAGCAGATTAGGATGAAATTCAGATATTGCAACATACAATGCTGGAAGCAATAATGTTATAGGTAAAGCAAAATATCTTATTATACGAATCATACATGATGGAAGCCATCTTTCATAATAATCTTCTGAGGATTGCATAAAAGATGTAAATGTTGCAGGTGCCATTAATACTGATGGAGAGTTATCTATAGCTATTACAACTCTTCCTTCTAACAAAGCTGAAGCTGCAGCATCAGGTCTTTCTGTATTCTCGACCTGTGGAAATGGTGAATAATTGTCATCTTCTATTAATTCTTCTATGTATGCACTTTCAAGCACAGCATCTATTTCTATATTATTTAATCTTTTTTCTACTGCTTCAAGCGCCTTTTTGCTTACTATATCCTCTATATAAATTACTGCAACATCAGTTTTACTTCTGTTACCTATTTGCATATATTTAACTTTTAATTTAGGATCCCTTATTCTTCTTCGTATGAGAGTTATAGTAACTTTCATAGTTTCATTGAAGCCATCCCTTGCTCCTCTTAAAACTGTTTCTGAAGCAGGTTCTGAAATTCCCCTCATTGGCCATCCTCTTGAGGATAGCATTATTGCTTTTGAACAAGTATCTATAAACAGAACAGTCTCTCCCGAAAGAACTTTATCCACAGCTTCTTCAATTGTAAGAAGAACTGCTATTTCTGTTATAGCTATGCTTGCTTTTGCAACAGCGCCTTGAAGCTCTTTTTCAGGGTTTTTATCAAGTTGTTCTACATTTAAATTGACCATTAATTTTTCCACAGCAAATTCACTTACTGCTTCTTTGTTAGTCATCCCATCCACATACACAACTGCCATTTTCAGCTTTTGGTTTTGCCCTGCATCAAAATTTCTATAAATGATGTCATCAGCATTTTTAAATATTTCTTTTAACGTTATTATATTTTTATTTAATTCTTTTTCAATTGGTGTTTTTACAGTACTATTTTTCATATAACCCCCTATATAACGTTTATTATTACTAAAGCAACTATTGTTAATATTCCATATAATATGCCCGTGTATTTAGCTATTTTATAATCTTTATGGTAATTATCCCTTTTAAATTGTTTGCTATTTACAAAAACTAAAAAGTAACTTATTATTAAAAATATAATTAAAATTTCAGTACTTAAAATTCGTCTTATTTCATTTATAAAAAACATATAACCTCCTGATATGGATTATTGGGGACTGTCCTATTACCAAGGAGATGCCCCCATTCACCAATTCTTACCCTCGATTAGTAATATTTACAAAAATAGGAATTTTTATTCCATTTTTTATAAACTTTATAAAAATTATTTTTTAGCTCCTTAAAAATCTTAATTTTAAAAATTAAAAAATAGCATGAGTGCTTATTTTTTTGCATTCATACTATTTTATAAATTTTATTATGGTAGCTTGTCATCCTGAGCAATAGCGAAGGATCTTATGCTTTTTATGGTTATAAACATATTATTCTACATTTTAAACTTTTGTTTTTTCCTAACTAAGGTGGATAAATCTATACCCAACGTATTTGCTGCTTCTTTCATATTTTTAGATACTATTAATGTTTTTTCAATTATTTCTTTTTCAAATTCATCCACTTGTTCTTTAAGGGTTTTATTATTGCTTACTACATTTATATTATTGTTCAATATAGGCGAATTTTCATTTACATTTATATTGGATTCATTTTGCATTAAATTTTCTCTAAAAATTTCCGAGTCAATTTTAGTATCATCGGACATTAAAACAATACGTTCAATTAAATTTTTCATTTCTCTAATATTACCCGGCCATGGATATAATAAAAAACTTTCCAAACAATTAGGTGTAAAATAACAATTTTTTCCGTATTTATTATTGTAATATTCTATAAACTGTTGGGATAAAGGTATTATATCTTCTTTTCTTTGCCTTATTGGTGGAATTACAAACCTAACTACATTTAATCTATAATATAAATCAGCTCTGAACTTTTTTTCATCCACAAGTTTTTTTAATTCAACATTTGTAGCTGCTATTACTCTTGCATTAAACTCAACAGGTTTTATTCCTCCAATTCTATAAAACATTCTATCATTAAGAGCGCTTAAAAGTTTTACTTGCAAAGTGTATGGCATATCTCCTATTTCATCTAAATATAATATCCCGCCGCTCGCTTCTTCAAAAAGACCTTTTTTACCACCTTTATTAGCACCTGTAAATGCTCCTTCTTCATAACCAAAAAATTCTGATTCTAATAAATGTTCTGGAACAGCACCACAGTTAATTTTTATAAACTTCCCACTGCTTACACTGCTGTACATTTTATATATATTAGTAGCTATAAAATCTTTTCCTACACCTGTTTCTCCTAATATTAAAATTGTGCTATCAACAGATGCAACCTTTTTAGCTTTATCATATATTTTTTTCATTTTATCATTGTAAACAACTATTTCAGCTTCTTTGCCCAACTCTTGCGTCTTAATATTATAATTATTTCTGCTTTTAATAAATAAATTATCTTCTTTAGCTATTGTTTTCATCAACACTTCCAGTTCAGAAACATCTCTTATTACAGCAATAGTTTTAGCAAGCTTGCCATTTTCATCATATATGGGTGAACCTGATACTAGGCATCTTTGCCCTTTATAATAATTATTTATAGTAGTAACGGGACCATTGGTTTCAATAACTTTAGCACAGCATGAATTAGGTAAAATATCAAAACTTCTTAGCTCATAAACAGTTTTACCAATTACTTGTTCCCTTGTTAAACCAGACAGATTTAGAAAAGCATCATTAACATATATTGTTGTACCTTCTTCATCGGTTATATAAATACCATCATCTAATTTGTTAAACATTTCATTGTATAAATACTGCTGGGTGTTTAACCTTTGAATTTGTTTCTCTAACTCACTATCTAAAGAAAAATCGTGGAAAAAAAATGCATAAAGTTCATTATTATAAATTTTTATTTCTTCTTGCATTACATAATAAATAGAATTATCCCCATATCTTACTGGATAAAGTTCCTGTTTTTTATCAACTTTTATATCTTGAAAAAAAACTGTAACTTTTTTATTCAAAATATCACTTAAACTTAGACCTATAAACTTTTTGAACAATTCATTACAATATAAAATATTGTATTTATCATCTGTTAATATATATCCTGTATTTAAATTATTTTTATAAATGTTACTTTGATTTTTAACTTTTTCCATTTTATTTTCCTTCTTGTTGCAAGTTTATATATATTTATTATATATTTTTACAAAATTAGTGTTATTTTTTAACAATTTTAATTGATATTATATTTAAATTGTGGTATTATTTATAACTGTGAGAATAATATTTTGATTTTCAAATAAAATATTATTAAATAGTTTGAATAGCGAACTATTTAAAGTATTTATATTTTGATAATCGAAATTTTATATATTTTTTTAGTTTGGTAATAATATTTTAACACCATATTTTCAATTCTGCAACTGATTAAAAAATATAATATGCATTATTGCATATAAAAAAATGAATTTTAAAAATAGCATTTAAGTATTAAATAATATATCTACCATTCTTTGGGAGGAATTTTAAAATGAGAAAAGTTGTTATAGCATCAGCAGCAAGAACACCTATAGGTAAATTTGGAGGATTATTTAAATCACTATCAGCAATAGACCTTGGTATAACTGCAGCTAAAGAAGCAATAAAAAGAGCTAAAATAGAGCCTTCAATGATTGATGATGTAATTTTTGGAAATGTATTGAGCGCTGGTTTAGGTCAAAACGTAGCAAGACAAGTATCTTTAGGAGCAGGACTTCCTAATGAAATACCTGCTTTAACTATTAACATAGTATGTGGATCAGGTTTAAGAACTGTAAGCATGGCAGCACAATTAATAGCAAGCGGTGATGATGAAATAATTCTTTGTGGCGGATGCGAAAGCATGACTAATGCTCCATATTTGATGCCTAGTGGTAGATGGGGACAAAGAATGAATGATGGTAAAATTGTAGACTCAATGGTAAATGATGGTTTATGGGATATTTATAATAATTACCACATGGGAGTAACTGCAGAAAATGTTGCTGAACAATATGGAATATCAAGAGAAGACCAAGATAAATTAGCAGTAGAAAGCCAAAATAAAGCAGAAGCTGCTCAAAAATCAGGAAAATTTGCTGATGAAATAGTTCCAATAATTATTCCACAGAAAAAAGGAGAACCAATAGTTATTGATACTGATGAGTATCCAAGACATGGTTCAACTTATGACAAAATGTCTAAATTAAAGCCTGCATTTACAAAAGATGGTTCTGTTACAGCTGCTAATGCATCTGGTATTAATGACGGTGGTGCTGCATTAATTATTATGAGCAAAGAAAAAGCTGATGAACTTGGAATAGAATATTTAGCAGAAATAACTGGATACGGCACAGCTGGTGTTGATCCTAAAATAATGGGCGTTGGACCTGTACCTGCAGTTAGAAAAGCTCTAAAAAAAGCTAACTGGACTGTTGATGATTTAGATTTAATAGAAGCAAATGAAGCATTTGCAGCACAAGCATTAGCTGTTGCAAGAGAATTAAAATTCAATCCTGAAATTGTAAATGTTAATGGTGGAGCTATAGCACTTGGACATCCAATAGGAGCTTCTGGAGCAAGAATATTAACTACATTATTATATGAAATGAAAAAAAGAGATGCTAAAAAAGGTCTTGCAACATTATGTATAGGTGGCGGTATGGGAACTGCTGTTTTAGTTCAAAGATAATTAAAGGTACGGACCCTAAAGCCCAAAAGATAGACTATAATAAAAAGGGTCCGTCCCTAAAATAATAAATCAAGAACTTCTGTATAAATAAAATAAATTAATATGAAAGGCAGACTTATCATGATAAATAAAATTGTATCTATTGAAGAAGCTGTTGATAAAGTTAAAGAAGGAATGACAATTATGGTTGGTGGATTTCTTGCCAATGGTACTCCTGAAGATTTAATCGATGCTTTAGTAAAGAAAAATGTTAAAAATTTAACTCTTATATGTAATGATACAGGATTCCCTGAAAAAGGCGTTGGCAAAATGGTTGTTAATAAACAATTTAAAAAAATGATTGTTTCTCACGTTGGAACAAATCCAGAAACAGCTAACCAAATGAATTCTGGAGAAACAGAAGTCGTACTTACACCACAAGGTACTCTTGCTGAAAAAGTTAGATGTGGAGGATATGGACTTGGAGGTTTCTTAACACCTACTGGCGTTGGAACTGAAGTTGAAAACGGAAAAGAAAAAAAAGTTATTGATGGAAAAGAATATTTATTGGAGCTTCCTCTAAGAGCTGATGTAGCTATAATAAAAGCTTCTATAGTAGATAAAAAAGGAAATATGATTTTTAGTAAAACAACTAAAAACTTCAATCCTATAATGGCTATGGCAGCTGATATAGTAATAGTTCAAGCGGACAAAATAGTTGAAATTGGTGAAATTGACCCGGATCAAGTAATGAGTTCAGGTATATTTGTTGACTATATTGTTGGAGGTGACAAGTAATGGATGCAAAAATAGTTATAGCAAAAAGAGTTGCAGAATTATTGCATGATGGTGATGTTGTAAATTTAGGTATTGGACTTCCTACTATGGTAGCTAATTATATACCTGAAGGTATGGACGTTACATTCCAATCAGAAAATGGATTTTTAGGACTTGGTCCAGCTCCCGAAAAAGGAAAAGAAGATTGGGAATTAGTAAATGCAGGTGGTATGCCTTCATCAATACAACCTGGTGGTATGTATTTTGACTCAGCTACATCATTTGGTATAATACGTGGCGGGCATGTTGATGCAACAGTTCTTGGAGCTATGGAAGTTGATGAAAAAGGAAGTTTAGCTAATTGGAAAATACCGGGCAAAATGGTTCCAGGAATGGGTGGAGCTATGGACTTAGTAGTTGGTGCTAATATGGTTATAGTTGCTATGGTTCATACTCAAAAAGGAACTCCTAAAATATTAAAGCAATGCACATTACCTCTAACAGCAAAAGAACAAGTTAATTTAATAGTTACAGAAATGGCAGTTATTAGAGTAACGCAAAATGGTTTAGTTCTTGAAGAATTAGGACCTGAAGCAACTGTTGAAGAAGTTCAAGCTGCAACTGAAGCAGAATTAATAATTTCACCAAACCTTAAAAGATTTGGTTTAGAATAATTAATTTTGTCATCCTGAATAAAAGCACAGGATCCTATAGTTAGTAAAAAATAAGTTTAATAAATTATCCGAGAAGACAAATAACAAAATTATTTGTCTTCTTTTGTATGCCCTAACCCCATCTTTTCGACCCTAGGAAGAAAAAAATGGATGGTAGGTCAACCGCAACGATTATGATTTCCCCAATTTCTTCGACCGTAAGGGAGAAAGAAATTGTAGGTAATTCAAACGCAATGAGTTCCATATTTGCATGAGTGAAAGCGAATAAGCAAATATGTGAACGAAACTGCGCTTCCAAATTTATGCGAGCGACAGCGAGTAAACAAATTTGGGAATGAGACTGCGAATTTTTCACAATTTTAACACAGTTATGCTATACTATTGATATTACTCACCAAACTATTTTTATGAATTATATAAGGAGTATCATGAACATAAATTTTAAAAAGATAAAATTAAAACATAGTTTAAAAAACAAACTTTTCATGGTAATTTTATGCGTGCTTATTTTTAATGTAATACTTTCACTTATACTTGGAACTACATTGTTTGATAAACTTTACACTAATGATAAAATTAATAGTTTAAAAAGTGGAGTCGACGAAATCAAATCTTCATATGAAACTAAAGATTTAGATCAGTTAGTTTCTACAATAACCAGACAAGAAAATCAAAATATATCAATATGTATATTTTCTTTGGATACCTCAACGGGTAATGGTGAAGTAGAATATTATTCAAGACAAAAATATTTTTCTCAAAGCCCCTTCGAAAAGGATATACTTCATTTAATAGATAGACTTTGGAATGATAATGCTTTCTTAGATTTATCAAATAAAAATTATTATATAATAAATGATGTAAATAATCACTTTGATAATAACATTACAATTTTATCAAAAATAGATAGCAGTAATTATATAATTGTACAAACGCCAATTAAATTTATTAAAGATTTATCAATGATGGCAATAAAGTATTCTTTATATATATCAATTTTTACTTTATTAATAGGAGCAATTTTAATTTATTTTATAGCTGACAAAGCTACTAAACCAATAAGACAGTTGCAAATAATAGCGGATAAAATTTCTAATTTAAATTTTATGGACAGATGTAACATACTTACAAATGATGAAATAGGTTTATTATCTAAAAGCATCAACAACATGTCTGAAAAACTTCAGGATTTTGTTTCTCAACTTATGGTTGCTAATGAGAAATTAAAAGATGATTTAACAAGGCAGGAAAAAACGGATCAAATGCGAAAACAATTTATCGCAAATGTATCCCACGATTTTAAAACTCCTTTAACTTTAATAATGAGTTATTCAGAAGCCCTTTTAGATATTAACAACATAGATGAAGAAACTAAAAGAGATTATTTAAACATTATTATAAGTGAAGGCGATAAAATGTCTGTTTTTGTTCAAGAACTTTTAAAATTATCCCAGTTAGAAAGTGGTATGATTGAACTTACAAAATCTAATTTTAGTATAAATGAAATAATCAATGATACAATTCAAAAAAGTAAAATTATAACTGAGTCAAAAGGTATTTATGTTGACAAAAATATTTCTGATAACTTTATTGTATTTGCTGATTATTATAGAATTGAACAAGTATTTCAAAACTTATTTGAAAATGCTATAAAGTATACATTATCAAATGGAAAAATAATAATTTCTACAAATAAAAATAATAATAAATGCCTAATTAAAATATTTAATGAAGGTAATTTTATATCTGATGAAGACTTAGATAGTCTTTTTATTAGTTTTTATAGAGCTGATAAATCAAGAAAAAATATGGGAAGTTATGGACTAGGTCTTGCCATAGTTAAAGCAATAATGGATATGCATGGTGAAAATTATGGGTGTAAAAATATAGATGGTGGTGTAGAATTTTTCTTTGAACTTGAATTGGCTAATTTTGATATGGATGATGATATGGATACTGATGATAATGACTTGGAGGGCTAAGTATGGAAAATAAAATATTAATTGCTGAAGATGAAAGCAATATAAGAAAGCTTGTTGCGAGCTATTTAATAAATGAAGGATTTAAAGTCGTTGAAGCATGCGATGGAGAAGATGCAATAGCAAAATTTAACTCTGATTATGATTTTTCTCTTATAATTTTAGATGTTATGATGCCAAAAATAGATGGGTATGAAGTATGTAGATATATAAGGAAAAATTCTGAAGTTCCAATACTTATGCTTACAGCAAGAGATACTGAAATAGATGAACTTACTGGATTTAACGCAGGAGCTGATGAATATATTTCAAAACCATTTAGCCCGAGAATATTAACTACAAGAGTTAAAAACCTATTAAAAAGGAATGCATTAAATAGCATGCAAGATGTTGAAATAGAAGGACTAACTGTTAAATATAGAGAACGAACTGTTTTAATTGATGGAGAAAAAGCTATTTTAACACCAAAAGAATTTGATTTATTATATTATTTGATTCAAAATAAAAACATAGTATTATCACGAAGTCAAATTCTTTCAACTGTTTGGAACTGGGATTATTTTGGTGATGACAGAACTGTTGATACACATATAAAATGTTTAAGGTCTAAAATAGGAAAGTATGAAAAAAATATAGTTACAATAAGAAAAGTCGGTTATAAATCTGAATGTTAAAAAATTCGTTTTTAAAAAGAGACTACTTATAAGAACATTAATAAGTTAGTCTCTAATTTTTAGCTAATTAAAGATTTTGAGATATTACCCATTGTTCTATGGTTTTAAAATTACTTTAATACAGTCATCAGACTTTTTATCAAATATTTCATATGCATGCTTACCTTCATCCAAAGATAATTTGTGCGTTATAATATCAGTTGCATCAAATTTACCTTCTTTAATAAGATTTAATATAGGTTCTACATATGCATGAGCTGGACATTGACCCATTTTTAATGTTATATTCCTTGCAAAAAAATCTCCTAGCGGAAATAAATTATATTTTGAACCATATACGCCTACTAAAACAACTGTTCCACCTTTTCGAACTGCATGTGTTGCCATTTCTATAGCTGATTTTGAACCACCTTGTAATTTAAGCATAGTTTCAATTTTTTCAAATGTGGACATTTTTCCATCCATACCAACACAATCAATAACTACATCGGCTCCTCCTCGAGTAATTTCTTTTATATATTCCCCAGTATTATCATGTTCTTCAAAATTAACAGCTTCAACTTTATATTTTTCTAAAGCATGTTTCAATCTATATCCTACTCTATCAACAGCTATGACACGCTTTGCTCCTTTAAAAATAGCCCATTTAATAGTTAATAGACCCACAGGTCCACATCCTAAAACAACCACTGTGTCTCCTGATTTAACGCCTCCTATATCCACACCCCAATATGATGTAGGCAATATATCAGTAAGGAATAAAATTTGTTCATCTGATAATTCTTCAGGTACTTTTAATGGACCAACATTTCCATATGGAACTCTTAAATATTCTGCCTGACCCCCATCATATCCACCATAAGTATTACTATAACCGAATATACCAGATGTTTCTCCATTTGGATTTGAATTATCACATTGACTGAATAAATCATGTTCACAGTACCAACAATGTCCACAAGCTATTGGAAAAGGAACAATAACTCTATCACCCTTTTTAATTTTTTCTACATACTTACCTGTTTCTTCAACTATACCCATTGTTTCATGGCCTAATACAAAACCTTTTGGCATATTAGGAATCATTCCATGAACTAAATGTAAATCAGAGCCACATATGGCAGTTGAAGTTACTTTTACTATTATATCGTCGCCTTTTTCTAAAGTCGGATCTTTTACATTTTTAACTTTAACATCTTGAATACCATCATAAACTATTGCTTTCATAAATTAGAAATCCTCCAAATAAATTTAGCTTTAGTTTTGCCCTACCAATTGATTATATTCAAAGCAATATACAAAAATAATTCATTACAAATATAATATCGCAATGAACTATTTAAATTTATTATTTTATTTTATCTTGATATTCTATTTCAAAATCCATTATAGTTAAATTTGTTTCTAAATATCTGGCAAATGTATATAATACATCTGACAACCTGTTAATAAATTTAATTAAAACGTCACTTACTTCTTCTTGTTTTTTTAAACTTAATATTATTCTTTCAGCTCTCCTGCATATAGTTCTTGATACATGTAAAGCTGAANNAATTTGTCCATACCACTTATTTTAGGCAAATATTCATCAATTATTTTTTCAAGACTATCAACATCGTAATCCATTATTTTATATTTATATTTTTCTGATTGAACAGTTGCAAGTTCACCAGCTGCAAAGAATAATCTTTTTTGTATTTTAAATAAATAATTATTAATTTCTTCATCATCCACAAATTTCGTAGCAAATCCTATATATGAATTTAATTCATCCAAAGTTCCGTAAGATTCTACTCTTATGGAATCCTTATCAACTCTTGTTCCGTCATAAAGAGATGTCTGTCCCTTATCACCTGTTTTAGTGTAAATTTTCATATAATCCTCCATTAATTTATGTATATATATAATTATACCCATTTTTAAAAACTAAAACATTATTTTTAGTTAAGATACTAAACTATTAGATTGAACAAAATCTTTATTATATTAATTAAATATGTTAATGATTAATATTATTCATTCTTAGCGTTAGTGGAGAATCCTCGTTATCTGTCATTCTGAGCTTTAGCGAAGAATCTTATTATTTGAACGTTTTACATTTTTACACTATCATATTATTTATTAACAAAAACAAAAACAGGAAATTTATTTATCCTGTCTTTGTTTTTTAAAGTTATATGGGAGTTACTATATAATTGGGGGAATTATATAATCGGAAATTACCATCATTAAGTTTATTAAAATTGTTCTGGTTTTTCTTTTAAAATCATTTCAACTGTTTTTTCTTGACCATCTCTTAAAAATGTTATATTTACTTTGTCGCCTTCTTTATAATTATATAATTGTCTTTTTAAATCAGTCATGCTGGTTAATTTTTCGCTATTAATTGATTGTATAACATCACCTTGCTTAAGTCCTGCCTCTGAAGCTGGAGAATTAGCAACAGTTTCTACAACAACTACTCCATATTCAGCACTTACATCTATACCAAGAGCTGTTTCATAAGTTTCTACATCAACACCTTTTATACCAACATAAACTGTTGAAAGTTTTCCTGTATTTATTATTTGTTCTATAATTGGTTTAGCAGTGTTAATTGGAATTGAAAATCCTAATCCTTCTGCTGAATTCATTTTAGCAGTGTTTATTCCTATAACTTTACCTTCTGCATTAAATAATGGTCCACCGCTATTTCCTGAATTTATTGATGCATCCGTTTGTATTAAAGGTTCTATTACAGTTCCATTTTCAAAAGATATTGATCTATTTAAACCACTTATGATACCGTCAGTAACTGTTCTTTCAAGATCTAAAGTCATTGGATTTCCTATGGCAACCACTGGCTCACCAACTTTTAATGTATCTGAATCAGCAAATTCTACAGCAGGAAGACCTGTTTTATTTATTTTTACTATAGCTAAGTCAAGAGAAGTGTCATACCACAAAACCTCTCCTAATTCTATGGATCCATCAATTAAAGAAACAGAAATATTCTCATATTCTCCATCCCCTATAACGTGGGAATTAGTTAAAATATAACCACTTGGATCAACTATGAAACCAGAACCCATGCTTTGCCCTTTTTGAGTTTGAGGTCCGAAAATTGTGTTAATTGATTGTGTAACTTCAGATGTTATTCCAACAACTGATTTAGAAGATTTTTCAGCAACTGCTGCTGCATAATACATATTGTCGGATAAATTTATATTAATTTGTTGAGCTGCAGTTTTAGTTATATCAGAATTATTTTTATTTACAGTATTCAAATTGTAACTTACAAAATATCCTCCAGCTAAACCTCCTAATAAAGCTGCTACAAGTATACTTGCTATATATCCTAATGCTTTTCTTTTTCTGCCTCTTCTTTTAAAACTACCATTTATTTTTTGTTCATCTTCTCGAATAATAAAATTTACTTTGTCCGTACTAACATTTTCTGTTGTATTATTGTTTCCTTCTGAATTACTGTTTTCAAAATTATTATTTAAATTTCTTTCATCATCCATGATTTGATGCCCTCCTAAATTAAAATTATTATCTTTATTTATGTATTTATAATAATTCCATAATGTGATAGAAATGTGATTATAAAATGTTAATTTTCTGAAGATTATATATATAATTACCCGTATTAAAAATAATTAATCAATATAAACTAATCTATTCCTATTATTACATTTATTTAATTTAAAAATAGCATTGTTATCTTTAGTTAAACTTAAATTACCATAAACTATATGAATTTAATTTGTGACTATAATTACTCTAATTCTTCCTCCATTAGATTCTGATTTGTCGTAATATGCATTAAAGATATAATTTTCATTTCCAATTAAATCTGATAAAGGTATTATTTTATAACCTGAGTAATTATTTTTTTCATATACAATTACGTCCTCACTTAATAAATATGTATTTCCATCAGAAGTTTTTAAGCTTATTTCATTTACTTCACTTATTTTTGAAGATATTTTAGATAATGATTTTATGGAAGCAATGCTATTGTTATCCATTTCGAATTGAGATGGATCTCCTGCATCTATATTAGTATAAGCACCATTGCTTTTGCTCACAATTACTTCATTTCCATTTATATCACAATTGTATGTAGAAGATATGCTCATGCCATTTTCAACAACTTCTGTATCTGTTACAATACCATACTGATAAGTATCGCCTGTAACATCTTTTAATATTAAACTGTTTATTTCTCCGTTGTCATTTTTACTATAATATAAAATATTTGAACTACTTAATTTTACATTGTTGATTCTCTGAGGATATGTTATTAAATAATTTACATTTGAATCTGAATCTATCGTTTGAACATCCATCACTTTTATATCTGAAGCTACTTTTAAACTACCTAATTTTTTAGTGTTCCAATTAAATGTTCCTGATAAATTTGATGAGCTTACTTTATTTAAAACTGCTTTGCCATTAGAAAAATTAACTTCAACTACTAAATTTTTCAAACTGGAATAATCTTTATTTGCTTCATATTCCAAAACATCCCCATCAACTGTTGCTAATTTAATATAATTAACATTGTAAGTATAATTAGAACTGTTTTTTACTTCCTTTGTTCCATTTTTAATTAAATAACCAACAAAGTTTTCGTCTGATTGTAGAGGCGAAATAACATCAGCTATTTTACCATCTTTTCCTAAAAGCAATGTTATGCTGTCGCCTACCATAAATTGTCCTTGGGATGATAATTTATTAAAAGCATCAATTGTTTCAATAGAATATTCTACTCCAGAAACAGTAATTTTTGAAGGCTGGTCATTGTTAGGTGATGCACTCTCATAAATTCCTGTTATTTTTTTATTATATACCCAAAGTATGTTTAAAGGCTGTGAATAATATACAACATCATTATTATTTATATCACTTAATAATGACTTAGTTCCGTTTCTTAATACTGTTACATTTGATAAACTTAAATTAAGTAAGCTTGATAAATCACCATTAGCTATAACAGGTCCTAATAAATTATTTCCTGATATAACAACAAAATCAATGCTTCCATTTATTGATTTTGATACCTTTAAAATATCACCAACGGATATTTCAGAAATAATATTTTGTAGAGATGTTTCTTGTCCCTTATAGTAAATTGTTGTATTTTCATCAATATTTAATGTTTGTGTATATCCAGAGTTTGTTGCGACAACTATATCTCTGTCAAGTGCTGCATATGCAGTATATGTTTCAACTGTTTGCTCTGTTGGAATAAAGCCTACTATTTCATCATTACCATTTAAAATGGCATTTCCTTTTTTACCAACATTGTCAGTATTAAATGATTCAGAAATTTTATAAGTTCCTAAGGAAGTAGAAATTTTTCCTTCCCCTATAGAAGAATTTTCGCTATTTGAAGCAATTAAAATAACATCTTCAAGTAATTTACAATTTAATGCTTCTATGTATTCACTTCCATCTTTTTTGTTTAAGTTTAACATGTTAAATATTATTTGCATTGCTGATTGCCTTGTTATTTCATTTCCAGCATTTGCGCTTACATCATCCAATAAACCAATGTTTGTCGCAGTACCTAATTGTCCGTATGGCCACGATGATCCAAAATCAGTGCTTGAATACCCCATGGCATATAAAGAAATAGTTATAGCTTCTTCTAATGTTACATTTTTATCTGGCTTGAATGTTGAATCAGGGTAACCCTTTATTAAACCATTTGAAACAGCCACACTCACATATGGTGCAGCCCAGTTTGAGTATGGTACATCCTTAAATGGGGATGTTGTTGACCTAATTGAAACGCTGGATTTATATTGTGATGCATTTATAATCATTTTTGCATATTGTGCTCTTGTAAGCTTATCATTTAAATGAAGATTTCCGTCAGTGTAACCGCTCATTATATTTAATGATTTCATAACTTCTGCTATATCTTCTGATGAAGTATCTGCATATGTTGTGGAAAAAGGGATGCATAGTGTTATCATTAAAAGCGTTAATGCTATTATTTTTTTCATTTTTTCATTCCTTTCATAACTTTAATTTAAATATTAATCCTGCCTTAAAGCATCAATAGGATTCATTTTGGCTGCTTTATTTGCAGGGAAATATCCGAATGTTATTCCTATTATAACTGAAACGGAAAAAGCGATAATTACTGCATACCAAGATGGTTTAACAGTCATATCAAGCAATGCACCAGCACCGTATGCTGAAACCAAACCAACTACTATGCCTATTATTCCGCCTACTGAGCTTGTTGTTGCAGCCTCAACTACAAATTGACTCATTATATCTTTTCTTTTTGCTCCAAGGGATTTTCGTATACCTATTTCTCTTGTTCTTTCTGTTACAGAAACAAGCATGATGTTCATGATTCCTATACCCCCTACGAGCAAGGATATAGCTGCAACTCCTACCAATACCAATGTCACTGTTCCCATCATTTCATTAACTTGTTCAAGTGCTTGAGATGCGCTAAACACGCTATAATAATCAGTACTTGAGAAGTACTCAGTCATTTTTTTGTTTATTGCTGCCATTGCTTGTTCGACAGTATCCGTTGACAATGCGCTGAATGAATAGCTACTTATTGATCTGGATTGAGAAAGCATTGAAGCCGCTGTGTATGGTATCAATATTATATCATCATCACTGCTTTCTTCTGAATTTGCCTTTTCTGTTAATACTCCTACAACAGTATAAGCTGAACCATTTATTTTTATTTGTTCTCCTATGGGCGATTCTCCTTCAAACAATTTCTTCACAATATATGATCCTAACACACAAGTTTTTTGTCTGTTTAAGCAATCAAGATAAGTAATGAATCTTCCACTGTCTACTTCGACATTTTTTATTTCTTTATAAAATTCATTGCATCCTGTTGCTGATGTTGTAAGATTGTTTGTACCATATTTTGCAGTAACATTCATTACTGTTACAGCAGGAGTTTGTGCTGCTATTGAAGCTTGGTTTTCTTCTGCAAGTAGCTGCATGTCATCAGGATCTATTTTTATATTTCCTCCCCTTCCTCTTACTGTTACAGAAATAAGATTTGTACCCATGCTTTCAAAGCTTGATGACATGTCCGCTGCCATTCCGCTTATTAAACTAACTAAAAGTATTACGGAAGCAACGCCTATTATTATACCTAACATAGTTAAAAATGAACGCATTTTGCTACTCATTAAACTTTTTATAGCCATATGGAATGATTGACTAAAATTCATTTTTAACAACCCCCAATACTTTATCTTCAATTATTTGTCCGTCATGAAGCCTTACAATTCTTTTTGCTTGTGAAGCTATTGAGTTGTCATGAGTTATTAGAATAATAGTGCTTCCTTCTTTGTTTATATCTTTTAAAAGAGAGAGGACTTCAGCTCCTGTTTTAGAATCCAAGGCTCCTGTAGGTTCATCTGCCAACAAAACTGGTGGATTTCCAGATAAAGCTCTTGCTATAGAAACCCTTTGCTGCTGACCTCCTGATAATTGAGAAGGCATATTGTGTATCCTATTTGTAAGACCCACACGTCTTAGGGAATCTTCTACCATTACTTTTCTTTTATTTTTTTCAATCCCCCTATATATTAGAGGCAATTCAACATTTTCAAATACGGTTAATTTTGGAATCAAATTATATTGCTGAAATATAAAACCTAAAGTAAGATTTCTTAATTCAGATAGCTCATCTTCTTTTAACTTGCTAGCATCTTTTCCATTTATTATGTATTGTCCTTTTGTTGGAATATCCAAACATCCTATCATATTCATACAAGTTGATTTACCTGAACCTGACTGTCCTACTACAGCTACAAATTCATTTTCATCAATATGAAGATTAATTCCGTCTAAAGCTCTGATTTCCGTGTCGCCTACATTATAAATTTTATATAAGTCTATTAAGTCTATCATATTCAACCTCCTGATTAATTCTACACCTCCTTAAGGCCTTCCTCCGCCTGTTGGAATATTTCCACCTGCTGGCATGCCTCCACCAGTTGGCATTCCACCGCCTTGTAACATTTGATTAGTTTTGGTTGTAGTTTCCTCAGTTGGTACTACTACAATATCTCCTTCTTCTAATCCGCTTACTATTTCTACATAATCAGTATTGCTTATGCCAATTTCTACATTTATATATGCATATCCTTCAGGTGCTTCTGTTTTAGACATTTTTGATGATTCAGACATTTGACTGTTACTTTGCTTTTGTTCTTCAGTTTTTGATCCATCTTTATCTTTTACCAATACTCTGTTTCCTCTGTTTAAAGCTGATGATGGTATTTTTAAAACATCTTCTTTGGATTCAATAACAATTTCAGCATTAACATTCATACCAATCATTAAATCGCTTGTATTTTCCATTTCAACAGTAACAGGATATGTTGCAACTCCATCCATACTAGTTCCTATTTTACTAATATTACTTATGATTCCTTTAAAAATTTTATTTTCTAAGGAATCTGCAGTAACTTGGACTTCTTGACCTAACTCTATTTTTCCTATATCAAGTTCATCCACATCTATATCAAATGTGAGTTTAGACATATCAGCTATTACTGCCATAACTGTGCTTTCTGAAGAATTATCAACTGTATCGCCTGCTTTTGATGTTTTTTCAAGAACTGTTCCTGAAATTGGTGATGTAATATTGTAATCATCCAATTGATCTTTTGTATTTTGTAATGAAAGCTCTGAATCAGCTCTGGATATTTCACTTTGTTTTAGTTGAACTAATGCATCATCACTTTCCAATTTAACTATTATATCTCCTGAACTTATTTCATCACCAGTAGTATAACTAATACTTGTTACTTCTCCCGATGTTTTAGCTATAACAGTTTTTTGTTCATAATAATCAAATATACCTGAAGAATTACATGCCATGTTTTTTATAATAGCTGTTGCTTTATCATCAGTAGTTATGGACCCGGGATTTTTAACTTTTATTTTAACAGTGGAAACAGTTGCACCCGTTGTTGAAATTATTTCGCCAGATGATACCCATAAAACTGTGCCCGTTGTTTTATAAAATGAATTTTCAAGAGTTACTTCAGCTACATCCCCAACATTTATTTTTGATGAATCATTTGAATTAAA
Source organism: Firmicutes bacterium UBA6132 (assembly GCA_002435835.1). The sequence goes on along the minus strand of DIVM01000098.1, from coordinate 678 downwards.
TGGCAATTCTAAAATCATATAATTTTTATTTATAATATCTGCTATTTTAGAGCCACTTTGAACTGAATCACCTTTTTTTACATAACACTCTGTTATAATACCAGATATGGGCGCTGTTACTGAAAGAGCAGCATATGATTCAATAGTTTGATTATGTGAAAGCTGTTGTTTTTCAAGAGATAATTCTGCCTTTTCTATACTGTTTTCAATATCTTTAGTATCTATGACATAAAGCAGGTCTCCTTTTTTAACTTCTTGACCTTCTTCAAAATTTGACTGCAAAATATCACCTTTAGCTAAAGATGTTATATTATACATTTCAATGGGCTCAATTACTCCTGAACCTTCAATTGATACCGTAATATCGCCTTTAGTAACTGTTGCAGTAATTACAGCCTCATCCGTTTTAGAAGTGAAAATTTTCTTATACCCAAAAATTCCTACTGCAATAATTACACAAACTAAAATAATTAACAATATTTTCTTTTTGGTAAATTTAAATTGTTTAAATTTAAATTCTTTAAAATTTTTACCTTTTAAAATATTTCCAACCACAATAATCCTCCTAACAAATATAGTCTTGTATGGTAAATATAGGATAATAGTGTGTTGAGAATGTGTTAGCAAGTTAAAATTTTAATTTTAATATAAAAAAGAGTTGCTACGCAACTCCCGCTA
>DIVM01000372.1 GCA_002435835.1 Firmicutes bacterium UBA6132 | reverse complement strand
AACAAAATGATTATTTGGAGGAGGTAGTTACAACAGATTCGCTTACAGGTTTATATAACAGATACTATTTAAACAGACTTATAAAAAAAGGATTCAAAGTAGAAGATGGAAAACGCCTTTATGTATTATTTTTTGATTTGGATAAATTTAAATATATAAATGATGAATACGGACACAGTGTTGGTGATAAAATTTTGAGAGAAAGCTCTAAAAGATTAAAGGAAAGCTTTCATCGTGAAACCGATATATTGTGCCGCTATGGAGGAGATGAATTTGTAGCATTTGTCAGCGTAAAGGACAATGACAGAAACATAGAAGGCATAATAAAAAGAATTAAGAAAAGTTTTACAGAGCCTATTTTGGTTGGAGAAAATAATTTTTTTATCACTGTAAGTATTGGAGTTTCAGAATTTCATGATGGAGATGATATGGAAAAAACCATACATANNGCAGAAAAACAAAGCAGTTTAAAGGTTGTGTTTGACAATAATTCAATTTAAACACCAGATGTATGACCTTCACGATTGATTTTAAAAAATTTGAAAAATTTAAAATTTATAATATATATTTATGATATAATTCAAAAACATGGAGAAATTTTTATATACTCCTAAAATCATGGGATGGTCAATGCAAGAAAATTATGGGGTAAACATATGCAATCATATATAAAATTAATAGAAAAATCATGGAAGAAATTTATAGAAACCGGTTATTTAGATGATGTAGTGAGACATGAAATAGCAGATTCATGGAAAAGATGCAAAAGCTATAATGTAGATCCATTGAATGGAAAAGGAAACACTAAGTTTAGTGTCCCTATCAATGTTAAACTACAAGAAAATGCTGAGCTAATTTCTGTTGCCAGACCTATAATGGAAAATGTATATAATATTGTGAAGGGTTCTGAATTTGCTATAATATTGACTGATAAACATGGATATATAATTGAAGTTATTGGTGATGATGATATGCTGAAAAAAATGGATGAGCTGAATTTCATAAAGGGTGCATTGTGGACTGAACAAGCAGTCGGAACTAATGCAATTGGCACTGCCCTTTATTTGGATAAGGTAATACAAACAATAGGGGCAGAGCATTACTGCATAAACCAGCATTCCTGGACTTGTTCAGCTTCGCCTGTTCATGATGAAGAAGGCAACATAGTCGGATGTATTAATATGTCTGGTAATTATTATAATGCCCATCCACATACTTTAGGGATGGTAACTTCAGCAGCATATTCTATACAAAAGCAATTAGCCCTAACTGTTTCAAATAATTTAATGAATGTTACCTTCAATTCTACTTGTGAGGGAATAATTGTTTTAGATGAGAAATTAAAAATTAAAAGGGTAAATGATGGAGCCCTTGAAATATTAAATATAAATCTTAAAGATATTCTTAATATAAATATCACAGATACCTTAAAAAATGTTAGCTTTGATAAAATATTAAATCAGGAATATAATGCTTATAATAATGTAGAATGTGACTTTTATATAAAAAATAATAGAGTTAAGTGTATTATTAATGCAGTTCCTATGAGGGTTAATGAAAAATTTGTTGGAGTTGTAATAACTTTTAGAGAAACACAATATGTACACAAATTAGTAAGCAAAGTAGTTGGTTATAAAGCATCTTATAACTTCGATGATATTATAACTGAAAATCAAAATATGAAGCATATGATTGAATTTGCAAAAAAAGCATCCAAAAGCGACTGCAACATACTAATTGAGGGGGAGAGCGGAACAGGCAAGGAACTTATTTCCCAGTCAATACACAACTATAGCGACAGATCATCAGGACCTTTCGTAGCAATAAATTGTGCTTCAATACCAAGAGATCTTGTGGAAAGCGAGCTTTTTGGATATGAAAAAGGAGCTTTCACAGGAGCATCAAAGGAAGGACATCCTGGAAAATTTGAAATTGCTGATGGAGGAACTATTTTTTTGGATGAAATCGGAGAATTGCCATTAGATATTCAAACAAAACTTTTAAGAGTTTTAGATAACTGTAAAATAACCAGGGTTGGAGGCAACTACGAAAAGCAGCTTGATGTGAGAGTTATTGGTGCTACTAATAGAAATTTAAAGGAAGAAGTAAAAAGGAAAAATTTCAGACAAGACCTATATTATAGGCTGAGTGTTATGAATATAAAAACAATACCTCTAAATGAAAGAAAAGAAGATATAGAAATACTCACAAAATATTTTGTGAAAATATTGAATGCTAAAACTGGGCAAGATAAAAAAGTCAGCAGACAGTATATTAGCAACCTTAAAGAATATAATTGGAACGGTAACGTAAGAGAACTTAGAAATGTAGTTGAAAGAGATTATTATTTGGGCGATATGAATTTAGATTTAGAATATTATGTGGAGAAAGAATACAGCAATAACAGCAGGGTTGAAAACAAAAAAGAAGATATGAGCGTAGTACCTATGGAAACCGTAGAAAAAGAAGCCATTGAAAATGCATTAAAAAAATATGGCGGCAATATGGTTAAAGTTTCTGAAGTTTTAAATATTGGAAGGTCCACGTTATATAGAAAAATTAAAAAGTATGATATCAAAAATGATTAATAAAGTGTGCCAAAATGACATCTATAAATTAAATGTGCCAATATGATACAATGCATAATGTATCATATTGGCACATTTAATTTGTAGAATACCATTTATTGCGCTTTTTGCCCTGGCATGATAATTGCTATATATACGATTGTTAATTAATTAACTAAAAATTTTAAAATTAACATATACAAAAAGGAGAATCTATTATGAAAGCAGCACTATGGTATGGTAAAAATGATGTAAGAGTCGAAGAAATTGCAGAACCGTCAGTAAAAGCAGGTTCAGTTAAAATTAAAGTCAAATGGTGTGGAATTTGCGGTTCTGATTTACATGAGTATTTAGGAGGACCTATATTTATTCCTGTGGGACAGCCTCATCCATTGAGTAAAGATGTTGCTCCGGTAGTTTTAGGACATGAGTTTTCAGGAGAAATAGTCGAAGTCGGAGAAGGAGTTACAAAGTTTAGTGCTGGTGACAGGGTTATAGTTGAACCAATAGTAGCTTGCGGAAAATGCGCTGCTTGCAGAGAAGGAAAATATAATCTTTGTTCATCTTTAGGTTTTCATGGACTTTGTGGCGGTGGCGGCGGATTTGCTGAGTACACAGTATTCCCGGAAGAATTCATTCATAAAATTCCAGATGATATGACTTATGAAAAAGCAGCTTTAGTTGAGCCAATGGCAGTTGCATTACATTCAATAAGAGTAGGGAAATTCTTAACAGGTAATACTGCATTAGTATTAGGTTCTGGACCAATAGGACTTGCTACTATAGAATGCTTGAAAGCAGCTGGCGCAAAACTTATTATAGTTTTACAAAGAAAATCAATTAGACAAGAATATGCGAAAAGAGCTGGTGCAGATGTAGTTCTTGATCCTAATGAAGTTAATATTGTAGAAGAAGTTAAAAAACTCACAGGTGGCTTAGGAGTAGATGTAGCATTTGAAACAACAGGATCAGAATTAGGATTTAATATAGGAATTGATAGCATAAAATTTGAAGGAACTTTGGTTATAACAAGTATTTGGGAAAAAGCAGTAAGTTTTAATCCAAATGTTTTAGTATTCAGTGAAAAAAATGTAGTAGGAACAATTGCATACAGACATGAATTCCCTGCTACAATTGCTCAAATGAGTGATGGCAGAGTAAAAGCTGACGGCTATATTACAAAGAAAATATCTTTGGATGATATAGTTAAAGAAGGGTTCGGAGCTTTAACGGGACCAGAAAAGAAAATGCATGTAAAGATTATTGTTACACCAGATAAAACACTTTTATAAAAATAAATATAAGCGTCTATTTGACGCTTATATTTATTTAAATATGATAAATTCCATCTTCCCATATTTAATTACTTGAACTATTTACAAAATACTACCAGATACAGCTCCAGCAGTAGCACCTCCTACCCAACCAGCTGTTCCACCCGCTACAGTAGATGCCGTATTCGCTACATTTTTAAAACAATTGTAAATTCTATTTCAAGTTTAAATTTAACAATACCGATTCATCATTTCCTAACCTCTTCCTTCATTTCATCAACAAGTTTCCTGCTATAATATATATACATCATATTACAAATAGTATTGTAACCCCTATAACTGATATAATAGCGCCTAATATCTCCTTAGGAGATACTTTCTCTTTTAAAACAAATATTGACAGAGGAATAATAAGTACAGGTATTATTGATGTTATAGTTGAAGAAACGCCGGTTGTAGTATATTGAATTGCCAGAAGGCTGAAGGATACACCTAAAAAAGGGCCAAATAACGAACCAAAGAACAGATACTTTGTTGCATCCTTATTTTTAATATCTTCCTTTAACTTGTCCCACCTCTTCATAAATAAAATAACAACAGTAAAGCCTACTATACCAGATATAATTCTAATTTGTGTGGCAGCAAACGGATCATAGTTTCCCATGCCTATTTTGCTAAATATTAATCCTAATGATTGACCGAGCGCACCAACCAAGGCAAATACTATTCCCTTAATAGAATGAGAGAATTTTAAATTATTGCCTTCTGGATTTTTCACTAATACTACAACTGCTATACCTAAAATTGTTACAACCATCCCAACAAAATCTGATAGAGATATCAATTCTCTCATTGTTATAAATCCCAATAATGCTGTGATTGGAGGCACCAGTGCCATAATAAGCATAGAAGTTCTAGCGCCTATTTCTAAATAAGCTTGAAACAAAAATAAATCTCCGATAACAAAGCCAATGAGTCCGGAAATACTAAGCCACAGCCATGCACTTAATGATGCATCAACTGGCAACAGCATTCCTCTTGAAAAGGTTGTGAACAAACTTATTAATATAAATCCAATAATTAATCTTATATAATTTACAGACAAAGAACCTATTTTTTTGCCTGCTATTTCAAAGCATATGGCAGTTATAGTCCAAAATATTGCTGTAAAGAGTGAATAAATTTCACCTAAATGTGATTGAATCATCATGTATCCTCCAGTATCCATTATCTCTTGCCTACTAAAATAACTTAATTACCTGGTACCGATGTCTTTAAGTACTTGGTAAGAACTTCTTTAACATTATTCTTCAATTAAATTTAAACCTTCTATTTTGTTTCTTTTAAGATATTTTAGCACATTAGAAGAAACTTCATCCATATCTGCACTGTTTAAAATAACTATTGTTACACTTTGATTATGACTAACATGCGTTAATAATTTTATAAATGCATTAATAATGCTAACTCCCATTACTTCTCGTTTACAAGTTGCAATTAAATCTAATTCTTCATCTAAATTTAAACAACTTAATATATCACTTTGTATAACGCTCAAATCTAATAGTTCTTTTTTACTTAATTGCTTTAAATAAGCCTTTTCAACAACTGTTGTTATTTTTCCTATTACATTTGAAATCCAAAAATAATCTATATTTTTCATACAGTCTGAAAAAATTTTTATATCTGAATGGATATTCTTTTTATCAGACAATATAGAAGGCTTACCTTCATATGATAAATCATCATCATTATTACAATCTGACAATGTCAATCTTATTTCTTTATATTTGTTTCTAAGTTCATAAGATGGTGATATCCCTAAACTTCCTGCTAATACATTACTGAAATTATTATAATATGTAATAGCAGCAACTTGCTTTCCGCATTTTATGTATATGTCCAATATTTTTAAAACCATTTCTTCATCATAAGGCTCTATTTCAAGAATTTCATTTATTATTTCAATACAAGAATCATAATTATTTTCATTTTCATAAAGCTCAACTAATCGCTTCAAAATTTTAACTTTACGTTGTTCAAAATTTATCCTTTCAAAAATAATAAATTCATTAAGTTCATCGCATTTATTAAAATAACATCCTTCTAACAAATCTCCTCTAAACAACTGCTTTAGTTTCAACATTCCTTCAATTGAATCATTATTGCTTGGCTTAAATTTTATAATATCAAAAATATCACATTCAAATTCATAATCCTGATTTATACAGCAACAATCATTGTCAACACGAAGAAATTGATGTCCATTTTTATCTTGCTCTATGTTTTTCTTTATAAGCCACAAATTGTATCTTAAATTATATTTTGCTGCTTCTGCATTGCTGTCTGGCCATAAATACCCGATAATTTTTTCTCTGCTTAAATATCTTTTCTCATTTAGTGCGAGCAGGCAAATTAAAGCAACAGCCTTATTTCCTAACTGTTCACCAAATCCTATTCCATCATATTCAAATCTTGATTTTCCTAAAAAACAAATATTTAGCATATTGTACCTATTCCTATCCAAGATTATTAAACAGTATTTCTCCTGACTTAATTGTTACACAAACCTTTATTTTTTCTATTTCATTTGATGGCACTGAAAGTAAATCCTTATCTAAAATTACAATATCAGCAAGTTTTCCAACTCTTAAAGTACCCTTTTCATTTTCTTCAAATATACCATACGCACCATTGCAAGTAAACATTTTCAATGCTTCATAAATATCTACTCTATGTTCCTTTATTGGATGGTTCACAGCAGCATGAATTCCCAAGAGAGGCCTTGGTTCAGTAATATCACTATCTGAACCACCACAAATAACTACACCATCATCAATGATTTCTTTAAATGGATTTGTTAACTTGTATTTATTTCCCAATCTTTGCTCATACATTTTTCCACATCCTCCCCAATAAGTTTCATAGGTTGGCTGCATGGAAAATACAATTCCTAAATCTTTAGCCCTTTTTATTTGTTTTTCATTAGCTAATTCTACATGCTCTAATCTGTGTCTAAGCCCAGTTATACCTGTTTGATATAATGCGTTTTCATGTGCATTTAAAGCAGTTTCAATAGCTCTGTCGCCAATTGTATATAAAGCAAGCTGAAGATCATTTTTATAGCATTTCAATACGAAATCATTTATTTCCTGCTGTGTCAAGCGAAGGCTCCCCATAGTTCCAGGACAATCTGCATATTCAAAGGAAAGCGCAGCTGTTCTCGCTCCAAAAGTACCGTCGATATAAAGACAACCACCAACTCTATTTAATCCCATTGATTTAATTTTTTCAATATCCATAGTCTGGTAAAATAAAACCATATCTATAGGAAATTCTTTCCCATGCTCAAATATAAACTCTGCATCTTTGTCACTGTACATAAATCCGCCTTCCATAGCGTTTACAGTTGTGATGCCATTCATTAAAAGAGTAGCCATAATACCTGATATAGCATCTCTTCTTACATCTTCTTTTATATTTTTTAATATATTTGTACGTAAAATTGCATTTGCCTGTTTTCTAAAAATACCTGTAGGCATTTGTTTTTCATCCATTTCTATTCCTTCAGCAGTAAATGGAATTTTAAAATATAGCATGGCGTAAGTATTAAGTATACTAACTTGATATTCATAAGAATTTAGCAAAACAGGTACATCATTGCAGTATTTATCCAAAAATGTTCTGTTTGGAAATTTCTTTTCCTTGAACTGCCCTTCTTCAAGTTTTATTCCACGTATATAGCCACCCAAAAAAGTTTTAGAAGTTTCCCTAATTATTTCTCCTAACTCTTCATGAGTTTTCACGCCACTCAAATCAAGGCTAACAGAATTAAGTGCAGTTTGTACAACATGAAAATGGCTGTCGATGAATCCTGGTAGAACAGTTCTTCCTTGTGCATCAAATACAACGGTATCATTTCCAATAAGAGATTCATATTCATTGCCATTTCCCATTGCAATTATTCTTGTTTTCTCAATGGCAAGCCATTCCTTTATTTCTCTTTCTTCCATAGTCATGCATCTGCCATTTTTAATTAGAATATCTGCATACATTATAATTCCTCCATAAAAGCAATTTATATAAAAGCAATACATATTATCAATTTAATTTCAATTATTTATTTAATAATGATTGTAACATATAAACACTTTTTCCTGCAACAAATGTCTGTAAAATCTTAACATTTAAAAGTTCTTGTTCTATTATCTCAAATGGATTTTTATCAAGTACAACCAGATCTGCAAACTTTCCTATTTCTAATGTGCCTAATTTATCTTCTTGACCTGTTGCAACATGGACATTTTTAGTAAATAAAGAAAACGCCTCATATACTGACAACTTTTCTTCCGGATTAAACCCGCCTTTTGGAAACCCTTTTATATCACATCTTGTTACAGCAGCATATATTCCTTTTAAAGGATCAAAACTTTCCACAGGGCAATCTGAACCTCCTGTTAAAATCAAACCTTCATCCTGCATTTTTTTCCAAGCATATGCTCCTTTAATCCTTTCCTTACCAATTACATCTTCAATCCAATGTAAATCAGTACACAAAAATATAGGCTGTATATCTAAAACTATAGGGAGCTTTTTCATTCTTTCAATTAATTCATTATCAATCATTTGTGCATGTATAATTCTAAATGGAAGACGTGACTTTTGTTCTTCCTTTGTCATACCTTTATTGTGAGTAACAATCAATGTGTTTTCAATGGAATTGAGAGTCATTGAAAGTGCAGCATCCCCAATAGCATGTATTGCAAGTTGAAGACCATGTTCATAGCCTGTCAAAACTCTTTCATTTAATTCTTCTTGGCTGCATATAACAAATCCTTTATTACAATCATCATCAGCATAAGGTTCTTTAAGGGCTGCAGATCTCGAGCCTAAAGAACCGTCAGTGAACAGCTTATACGAGCCATATTGAACCATTCTGTAAGGATCACTTTTCTTTGCACTGGAAAGTATTTCTGGTTTAAAAAGTTCATCTAAGCATACCGTAACTCTTAGAGGTAGCATTCCTTCCTTTTGAAAAGCTTTATATAATTCAATATCTTCATTATACTTCCATATTTTTGCAGCATATGTGTGAATAGAAGTAACTCCTTTTGATGCTAAATCTTCAAATGCTTTTAGCATAATACGGCGTTTTTCATTGTCATCTGATAATGGATCAGGAATAATTTCATCAAATACTTTCGTGCATTGCTCCCTTAATATGCCGTTTGGTTCTCCGTCATCATCAAATTCTACAATTCCGCCAGTTCCACCATTGTATCCTTTCCCAACACCTGCTAGTTTTAATGCCATTGTATTTGCAACAATTGTATGAAGACAGCACCTTCTAATGACAATTGGATGAAATATGCTGATTTTATCTAAATCATGTTTTGTTGGCAAACAGTTTTCCTTAAACTTGCTTTGATCAAAGTTAACACCCTTTATCCAGTTTCCTTGAGGTGTTTCTTTTACCTTTTCCTTCATAAGTTCAATCATTTGATTTATACTGCGAGCTGATTCTAAATTTACAGAAGTTTGATTTTGGCAATAAGCATACATATGCATATGGGAATCAGCCATCCCAGGCACCACAGTTTTTCCTTCTAAATCTACTATTTCATCACTTTCAAAACATGCAGCTTTTTCATTTGTCCCAACAAATTTTATAATTCCATCTTTTATTCCAATGGCTTCTTGTATTTTGCCTTCTTCTTCCATCGTATATATTTTACCATTAACAAGTAATATATCAAACTTCATTTTATTTCCTCCATACTCTTATTTAAATATGTAATTATTGAAAAAGGGAAGGCATAATTCAGAAACTATGCTTCCCTTATATCTAATTTTAATTAATTATTAACTAATACTTTTTCGAGAAATGCATATATTACTTCTGCAGTTTTCACAACTGATTCTATTTCTACATATTCATCGCTTCCATGAAAATTACTGCCTGCAGCGCCAAAAATAATAGCTGGTGCACCTAATCTTGAACCTAAATAATTAAAATCTCCAATGCTTTGGAAATAAGAAATACTTGGCTTTTTACAACATACATTTTCTATTGTTTCAATAAAGTCCTTTGCCAAAGGTTCTTTACCAGTTATAGTATAAGGCATAAATCCCTTAGAACCTTCAGATGGTGCTTCTCTAAAATTAATTTTATACTTACATTTTATATTTGCTCTTTTTATAGCTTTTTCAATTTCTTTCGTTATTGTTTTTTCACTTTCACCTACAACGATATGCCAGAAAAGACGTATTTTTGCATAATCAGGAACACTGCATGCACCTCCATCGCTTTCAAGAGCTACTACGCAAGCTGCTCCCTTGCCAAGATGAGAATCTTCTACATACTCTACATTTTCCAGCTCGCATACTACTTTTGCAGCATCTACTGCTGCATTCATACCAAGTTCAGGGGTTGCTGCATGTGATGATTTACCGAAAAATTCAATTTCTAAGCCATATCCTCCTCGTGCTCCTAAACAAACATTAGGGAATTCATTGCCCGTAAATGCTGCACTTGGCTCTGTAATAATTGAAAAGTCAACATCCTTTATGTATCCTTCTTCAATTAAAGCGTTAGTTCCCATTCCATAAGGTCCTTCTTCTACAGATACATAAGTGGAAATTATTTTTCCTTTAAAGTGTTTATGATTTTCATAAAAGGCCTTTAATGCAATCATTGTTGATGCACATCCAGACTTCATATCCAGTGCTCCAACTCCATAAAGTTTATCACCTCTTATTTCTCCCCTATGATTAGCTGTCCACCCATTGCATAATTTAACTGTATCTAAATGTCCATTTAAACATATTACAGGTCCGCCTTTTTCACCTTCTAAATTCACTACGATATTCTTGCCTTTAAAACCTGTAACTTTTGACTCATGATACTCATGGACAAATGATTTTATTTTGTTTTTTTGTAACCATTTATATACATATTCTATAATGTTATCTTCTTCAAAATATGGACTTTCAATAGAAACCAAATCCATCAATAATTTAGTTGTTTGTTCCTTCTCAATTTTGTACATTATTTATACCATTTCCTTTATAAACTTAAGAGATATCTCCTATTTTACAGCGTTTTCTACAGAATTTTTTGAATCATTTTCTTTCCAAATAAATTTTCCTGTAACTGCATAAACAATTGCAACAATCGGAGTTAAGTAGCATAGGAATGCAAATGGAAGATATTCTAATGTGCTAACGCCTAATGCTCCAGTGAAAAACACTCCGCATAATCCCCAAGGTACCAATGGTGAAGTTACTGTACCTGAATCTTCACATGTTCTTGATGCTACATCACTTCTAATACCAAGTTTTTTATAAGCTGGTAAGTACATTCTTCCAGGTATAATTATTGCAACGTACTGACTTGCTGAAATAAAGTTAATAGCAATTGATGATATAACATGTGTAATAATTAAGTTTCCTGCACTTTTTGTCAATCCAGCCATTTTGTCTAACAAAGATTCCAATGTTCCTGTTTTTTCAAGAATACCGCCATATGAAAGTCCTAAGTATCCTAAAGAAACCGTCCACATCATAGACTGAATACCACCTCTGTTAAGAAGTTTATCAACAGCTTCAACTCCTGTATCAATACTAAAACCGTAATTCATAAATGCCATCATTTCAAGTATTGTATGTCCTTGAGTAAACATAGCAATTATCATTGCTATAATTGATGCAACTACCATAGCAGCAAGAGCGCTTACTTTCTTAACAGCCATAAATATAACAGCTAAAAGAGGAATTAAGCTAATAATTGAATATAAAGGTGTAATATTAAAATTGTTTGAAATTCCACCAAGTATTGCATCTACTGAAGTTGTATCGATTGTAGATGCACTGTATTTCATTCCTAAAACAGTATAAAGTACTAATGAAACTATAAATGCAGGTACAGTTGTGTAAAACATACTTTTTATGTGTGCAAAAAGATTTGTTTCACAAACACCAGCTGCTAAGTTTGTAGAATCTGAAAGTGGAGATAGCTTATCTCCTATGACAGCTCCTGAAACAACTGCACCTGCTGTTAATGCTGGTGGTATTCCAAGACCTATGCTTATGCCCATGAAAGCTACACCAAAAGTTCCTCCTGTAGTCCAGCTGCTACCTGTACACATTGATGAAACACTGCATACAAGAGCCGTAGTTAATAGAAATACTGAAGGGTTAATAATTTGTAATCCATAATATATAAGCATTGGGATTGTTCCTGCTGCAATAAGAGCAGGTATTAACATACCTATAAACATAAGTATTAACATTGGAACTGTTGCAATTTTACATCCATGCATAATGCCATCTTCTATTTTTGACCACTCTGTACCTGTCATCATAAGAAGCAACACAGCAAAAGCAATTGAAAATACCAGTGTCATGTGGATATCAGGGCTACCTGCTACTAGCACCTGAGCAATAATAATTACGAATAAAAATGCTACTATCAATAGTGAAATAGTAAATGATGGTTTTTTTGTAGTACTTTCCATAAATTATTCCTCCTAATATATAAGTCACAGCATAATGCTATGCTCAATTTCTTTAAGTATATACTCGACCTGTTGTTTTTGTTGTGTAACGTTGTTTTAATAAAAAAATATTTTTTAATTTAAAAATTATCCGCAAACACTTTTTAAACACCAAATTCACTTCAAACAATACAAAATATAAAAAAGAGGCAATCTATAGTAAAGATTTGCCTCTTTTTTATACCTAATTGTCTATTACTTAAATTTAACCGCAGTTCCATAAGCCATTACTTCAGCAGCACCTTGCATAACTGCTGCAGAAGCATACCTGATATTTATAACAGCATCAGCATGCAACTCTTCCGCTTCAGCTACCATACGTTTTGTCGCAAGAGCTCTTGCATCATTCATCATTTCCGTATATGCTGTTAGTTCTCCTCCTACAAGAGTCTTAAAACCTTGTGTAATATCACGACCGATGTTTTTTGACTGGATAGTGCTTCCTTTAACAAGACCAAGCATTTCAAACTCTTTTCCTGTAATGTAATCAGTATTTACTAAGATCATCTTCTTCACCACTCCTTATTTCTTTAATTCGTTCAACAAGAACGTATATACAAACCCCCGCTAAAACATTTCAACACTTTTACCTTCCGATGACTATGAAGAAGTATTAAATAATGGTGAAAATATTTTAGGTAAAAAAGCAGTGCTTAACAACTATGGGTTAACTGTTCTTCAAAGCGTTGTTTATCTTCCTAAAAACAAAATAATTTTTGGAATTTTAAACGATATAACAAATGAAGAAAACAAAAAAAATCAACTTTTAAATTTGAAATTAAACACATTGGAAACTGCTGACAAAGTTATAGAAAAACAAATGCGCGTTGCTCAAGAAATCGCAGGATTATTAGGTGAAACTACTGCTGAAACCAAAGCTGCCTTATTAAAGTTTAAAGGTGTAGTTCTTGAAGAAAGCGGTAAATAAAATGAGTTACAATATTGATTTCAATGAAAATAATTATGATATAGAAAAATTTTTAGACATCAGTTATAAAAGCATAAATAAATATAGCGAGGAACTTTGCGGCGATAAAGTTGAATTTATTAACAATGACGATAATTGCATAATAGTTTTGTCAGATGGGTTAGGAAGCGGAGTTAAAGCTAATATCCTTGCTACAATGACAACAAAAATAGCAGCAACAATGTTAAAAAACGGTGCATCTATTTATGACACAATTAAAACAATAATAAATACTTTGCCAGAGTGCAAAGTAAGAAAGCTTGCTTATTCAACATTTACAATAATACAAATAAACAAAAACAATAATGTTTATGACGCATATATTGCTGAATATGACAGTCCTCCTTACTTTTATTATTCTCACAACAGAAGTTTTCCTATTGATAAAAAAGAAAGAATCATAGGCTCAAAGAAAATTTATGAATCAGATATTCATCTTGAACTGGGCGATACTATATGCGTTGTAAGTGACGGAGCAATACATGCAGGAATAGGTCAAATGCTCAATCTTGGATGGAGCTGGGATGAAATTAACAAATATTTAAAAAACCTCAATGATGTTAACAATGCATCTCAAACAATGAATGGAAATTTTATTGCAGTTTGCAACAACCTTTATAATGACAAACCAGGTGATGATACTACAATTCTTACAATTAAGGTAAGAAAGCCTGAGTATACTGATGTTTTTATAGGACCTCCATCTCATGAATCTTTTGAAGCTTTTTAGTAAAAAAAATGACAGAAGGAAGCAACCGAAAAATAATTTGTGGCGGCACAACTGCTCTTATAGCTCAAAGAGCATTAGGGTTAAACCTTGAAGTAGATTTAGATTCATTATGTTAAAAGGCCTTGCAAAACATCATGCAAAGTAGGAGCATTAAATTATGATCCAGAAACTAAAAAATCTATTATAGATTATGACCAATGCATTAATTGCGGTGCATGTGTTACAAGGTGCCCTTTTGGAGCAGTTACTGATAAATCTCATGTTTTAGAAATAATGGATTTAATTGAACAATCAGAAAAAAATACAAAATATAAAGTATATGCCGTTGCAGCTCCTGCAATTTCTGCTCAGTTCCCTGATGCTGAAATTGAAAACATTGTATGTGCAATAAAAAAGCTTGGATTTTATGAAGTTGTTGAAGCTGCCCTTGGTGCTGATATTGTTGCTGATTATGAAGCGAAGCTTCTTGAAAAAGAACTTGAACACAAAAAATTTGTAACATCATCCTGCTGTCCTGCATTTGTTTCATATATAAAAATAAAATATCCTGAACTTACAGACAACATATCAACATCAGTATCCCCTATGATTGCAACAGCAAGACTTATAAGAGAGACCGACCCTAGTGTAAAAGTAATATTCATAGTACCATGCGTTGCAAAAAAAGCAGAAATTACTGAGGACAACTTAAAAGATGACATTCAATATGCAATAAGTTTTGAAGAACTAATAGCATATCTTGATGCTTATGATATTGAGCCATCAAAATGTGAAGCATCTCCACTTGATAATGCATCTTATTTTGGAAGAATTTTGGCGCGCTCTGGCGGTATTACAGAAGCAATTAAAAATTCTGTAATTGAGCAAAATTTAATAGTTGATTTAAAACCTGTTGAATGCAATGGTTTAGATGAATGCGACAAAGCTCTTAAATTAGCAAAGTTAGGAAAACTCCAAGGCAATTTCATTGAAGGAATGGCTTGTATAATATTTACAAAGAGCGGTACTCTTATTTATAAGTTTACACCATTTAAATTAAAATGTCTGAAGATCTTATATATCTATGACAACACTAAATAAATTTTTCAATCATTTCGCCTAAAGTTTCAATATTAAAAGGCTTAGAAATATAATCATCCATTCCACAATCAATGAATTTTTTTCTATCACCATCCATTGCATAGGCTGTCATTGCAATGATTATTTTATGTTCGCCAGTTTTAAGTTCTTTTTCTCTTATTAATTTTGTTGCCTCGCATCCGTCTAAAATAGGCATTTGAACATCCATCAAAATAATGTCTGCTTTGTTTTCTTCTAAATAGTAAATTGCCTCTTGGCCATTATGAGCAAAAACGTATTTATAATTTAATTGTTTTAAAAAAGCAACAGCTATTTTTAGGTTTATATCATTATCTTCAACAACTAGTATTGTTTTATCTTCTGCATTTTCTTTATTATAATGGAAATTCTTTTTATTATCTATAACATAGTCAGTTACATTTCTAAAATCTGCAGTAAAATAAAACTTAGATCCTTTACCGACTTCGCTTTCAAAACCTATATCTCCACCCATCATTTTTGCAAGCTCTTTTGATATGGCAAGTCCTAAGCCCGTCCCTCCATATTTTTTTGTATAATTTGATTCCTCTTGAGTAAATTTATTAAAAATATCATTTTTAAAAATTTCTTTAATTCCTTTTCCTGTATCTTCAACTATAAATTGTAACTTTGTTTCATCTATAGTTTTGCTTATTTGTTTTACCTTAAAAAACACATGGCCATGTTCAGTAAATTTAACAGCGTTACTTATTAAGTTATTTATTATCTGCTTCAGCCTAAAATTATCCCCTATTAGTTCTTTATTTGTAAATGGGTCTATATAGTACAATATTTCTATGTCTTTATCCTTTGCAAGAAAAGTTAACTCTTTTATTACAAATTCCATTTGTTCCATAAAATTAAACCTTTTACCTTTTAATTCAATATTTCCAGACTCAATCTTTGACAAATTTAGAATTTCATTTATTAGTTCCAATAGATGATTTGAAGATTCTTCTATCATCAATACATCTTCATTTTGCTCATAGCTTAGATTACTGAACTTAAGCAGTTGTGTGCATCCTAATATCCCATTTAAAGGAGTTCTAAGTTCGTGGCTCATATTTGCAAGAAACTGCGATTTTGCTTTATTAGCTGTTTCTACATTTTCATTTGCTTTTTCTAATTCCCTGTAATTATCTCTTAGCACTTCTTCAGTAATTGTTAGTTCATCATTTACTGTCTGTAGTTCTGCATACACAATCTGCAGTTCTTCATATTTTTGACTTAACTCAATTTCCTTTTTCTTATTTTCAGAAATATCTGTAATTAAAAGTACAAATTGCATTGAATTTGGAGAATAAATATTAATTTTAAAATATTTATCCTTATTTTCATTGTAATGCTCGAAAATAAAAGATTTACCATTTAATATAGATTGTCCAAAAATATTAAACCAATTTTTACCTGTTAGGGGTAGCAGCTTTAAAATATTATCTTTATAAAATTCCTCAGGTGTTATACCAATAACTTCTTTCATATAATTATTCATGTGTAGATATTTATAATCTATTGGATCACCAAAGCTATCAAGTATCATCTCCCCATGTACAATTCCAACACTTAGTGAATCATAAAGCCACATTAACCTATTTTCATTTTCTTCATTTTTCTTTCTGATGAGTACCTCTTCATTGATATCTGAAATAGTTCCTGTCATCCTCAAAGGATTACCTTCATCATCCCACTTTATGACTTTTCCTCTTACTCTTACCCATTTATAATTACCGTCTTTACATTTTAATCGATATTCCGCATCATATTCCTCGCCTTTATAATGTCTGTTTATTTTATCCCTAACAATTTTAACGTCATCTTTATGAATTCTTTTCATCCATTCATCAGCGTCATCGCTTATTTCATCAATATTATATCCAAGCATTTGTTTACATCTATTTGAATAGTAAATTGTATTTGTTTTTATATTACGAT
>DIVM01000030.1:1512-8394 GCA_002435835.1 Firmicutes bacterium UBA6132 | reverse complement strand
ATTTAGGCGTATTAGCCTAAATTTTTCTTCATATTAAATGTTTAATATTATTGGTTCATTATTAATTGTAGGTGGTGAATTAATGGAATTAATTAATAAAATGCTTACAGGGGATAAAAGAGCTTGTGCTCGATTAATCACGCAAGTTGAAAACGACCAAACACAAGCAGAAAATATTATCAGGGAAATTCAACAGTATGCAAATAATGCACATGTTATAGGTATAACAGGACCTCCTGGAGCAGGAAAAAGTACATTAACTGATAAATTAGTTAAATCTTATTTAAAAGATAATAAAAAAGTTGGTATAATAGCAATAGATCCTACAAGCCCTTATTCAGGTGGTTCTATATTAGGTGATAGAATTCGTATGCAAGATTTAGCTCTTGACCCTAATGTATTTATTAGAAGTATGGGTACAAGGGGTTATTTAGGAGGACTTTCTAAATCAACTAAAAATGCTGTTAAAATTCTTGATGCTGCAGGATATGATATAATAATAATTGAAACTGTTGGTGTTGGTCAATCTGAAGTTGATATAGTTAAAACAGCTGACACAGTTATAATGGTAATGGTTCCTGGACTTGGCGATGACATACAATCTATAAAAGCAGGTATAATGGAAATAGGAGATATTTTCGTTGTTAATAAAAGCGATTTATTTGGGGCTGACAGAACAGCAACAGAAATAAATATGATGCTTGATTTAAATCAAAATATGGAAAGAAGACCACCTGTTGTCATGGTTACTGCATCAAAAAATGAAGGCATAGAAAAATTATCAGAAGAAATAAAACAACATATACAATATTTGCATGAATCAGGAAATTTTGAAGGACAGAGAAAGAAAAATCTTAAAATAGAAATAGTAGAATTAATTGAAACTGAACTTAGAAAAATAATAATGACACATGCAAGCTCTGACAGCAAACTTGATAAAGAAGTTAACGCAGTATTAAATAAAGAAAAAAATGTATACGATGTAAGAGACGAATTCCTACAAACACTAGGGAAGTAGGGACGGACCCTAAAGCCCGATACCTCAAGGGACGGCATCCTAAAACCCTAAAGCTAGACCACGTCAAAAAAAGGATCCGTCCCTAATAGGTACATTTGAAAACCTAAAATATTAAGATGGATCATTTAATATAATTGAAACAACGAAATTTAAATAAATAATAGGAGAAAAACAAAATGGTAAATAAAGTAGATCATATAGGAATAGCAGTTAAAGATTTACAAGAAACATTAAAGTTTTATGAAGGAGTTTTAGGATTACAATCTGCTGGAACTGAAACAGTAGAAGAACAAAAAGTTAAGGTTGCATTTTTACCTATCGGTGATACTGAAGTAGAACTTTTGGAATCAACAAGTGAAGATGGTCCTATTGCTAAGTATATAGAGAAAAACGGCGAAGGAGTACAACATATAGCATTTAAAGTTGATGATATTGAAGCTGCAATTGCTGAAATGAAAGAAAAAGGAATTAGAATGATTGATGAAAAACCAAGATATGGTGCTGGTGGAGCAAAAATTGCATTTTGCCATCCAAAAAGTACACATGGTGTATTAATAGAACTTTGCCAAAGATAGAAACAAATTGACAAAGGGGTCTATTCCCAAAAGGTGCAATTGAAATATTAATATATTATAATAGAAACAGTTAAACTCAAATGAGTTTAACTGTTTTTTAATTTCTATAATAAATTAAAAATCCCTAATGTTTTCAATTCTTTAATTTTTTGTTCAACAATATCTTGCATATCTAAATTTAATGCTTCACAAAGGGAAGCTATAAAAAACAACATATCGCCAATTTCTTCCTCGACTTTATCTTGGCATGTAGGGCATAAACCGCCTTGTATATGTGTTTTTAATAACTCTTTATTTTCGTGTAATGTTTTATCATCAGAAAAAACTTGCTTAGTAGCATCGATGCTAATGCAGCCGCAACGTGTAACAGATTTAGCAACAGCTCTGTTAACCCTAGCATTTTGCTCACTAAGTTTTGTAGTTATATCCAATATACTTTTATTTCTCAGCTGCAAGTCAGCAATGCAATTTTGAAATTCAGCGCAATCTCGAGACATAAAATTCAACTCCTTAATTAGTTTTATATATATAAATTATACTTATAGACAAGCTACTATGTCAAACTTAAAATTTTTATTTATTTTATTAAATAATGAATAAATAAATTAAATTATATAATATAATTTGTACATACATAGCATAAAAATATATACGAAGAATAAAATATAAGGAGTACAAATATGGGGGGAATATTTATGAAAAAAGTTATTACCATTGTTGCGATTATAGTTTTTATAGCAGCTCTTTTATTCTTTTACAGATACTTTCAAGGAAAGGGTGCAGAAAATGTGGGATTTGAAAAAATAGAACCAGAAAATATACCTGCTCAGATAACAGAAGTTTTACCAAATTACAGAATGAAAGAAAAAGCTCTTGTATGCAGAATAAATGATGATATTTATGTTGTTGTCACAAGAGGTGAAAAAAATTCAGCTGGTTATGATGTGGCAGTTGATAAACTTACACTGGACACAGTAGATGGAGATAAGGTTTTAACAGTATATGCTGAATATACAGACCCTAAACCAGGAGATGTAACAGCTCAAATTTTGACATATCCTTTCACAGTTGTTAAAGCAGATATGAATGAATTACCTCAAAAAGTAGTTTTAGAAAAAGAATATACTCATTAAAATTATAAGTAAATATCGAATATGGTGACAAGTTTTTAATAACTTGCCACCATATTTTTTTATGAATGTCAAAAATAAACATTTCATTTTGTGCAAAAATAAAGTAAAATATTAAAGTAATGTTTGATAATTTGTCAGAATATGATATAATATGATTGCATATATTTAAGGAATGTCGCAATCATATTTCTATTTTGTCGAAAGTTAAAGCTTTTGACAATAATTAATAAAATGTAACAGAGGTGAAAATGTGATTGAATTTAATAATGTGACGAAAGTGTACAAAAAAGGTTTTTCAGCAGTTAAAGATATTAATTTTACTATTAATCCTGGTGAATTCATTTTTATTGTTGGAAAGAGTGGTGCAGGAAAAAGTACTCTTATAAAACTCTTGTTAAAAGAAATAAATCCATCTGAAGGATTTATAAATTACTATGGTGAAGATATAACAAAAATTAGAAAAAGAAATATTGCACAATATAGACGTAATATAGGTTTTATATTTCAGGATTATAGATTGCTTCCTAAGTTGACAGTATATGAAAATATTGCATTTGCTATGGAAATGATTTGTTGCTCATCGAAGTATATAAGAAGAGAAATTCCAATTGTATTAAACATGGTTGGCTTAAGCGACAAAGCTAAATCGTATCCTGACGAACTATCAGGTGGAGAACAGCAAAGGGTTGCAATTGCAAGAGCTATAGTAAATAAGCCTGAGACCATAATTGCGGACGAGCCTACAGGAAATCTTGATAATGAAACTTCTAAAGAAATAATGAGAATTTTAACTGAAATTAATAAAAGAGGTACTACTATAATCATGGCAACACATGATAAAGAAATTGTAAACCAGTACCAAAAAAGAGTTATAGAACTTAAAAGAGGTTCTATTATTAGGGATGTAAAAGTAGGAGGTTATTTTAATGAACCTTAAAAAAACAAAATATATTTTTCTCCAAGCTTTTAAAAGTATGTGGAGAAACAGAATGATGGGACTTGCTTCCATAGGTTCTGTTACAGCAGTTTTATTAATACTTGGTTTTGTACTTTTAATAGTGTTAAATATAAATAATGTAGCTTTAGTAACAAAAGAATCATTTGATGAAGTTGCTGTTTATTTAAATGAAGATTTAAGTGAAGAGCAAATAAATGAATTAGGTGAAGATTTCAAACAAATAGATGGTGTTTTATCTGTAGCTTATCAATCAAAAGATTATGCTCTTAATAAAATGAAAGAGGATTGGGGAGATGATGCTTATCTTTTAGATGGTTTGCAGCAAAATCCACTTCCGAACACATATGTAGTTCAACTTAAAGATGTTGCAAATTCTGAAAGTATTATAAAAGAATTAAAAAATTACGATAGTGTTGAAGAAGTTAAATTTTATGAAGATGCAGTAAACACTTTAATAACAATAGCTGATTTTATAAAGAAAATGGGTACAGGTATAATAGCGGTATTACTTTTAATAAGCATATTTATTATATCTAATACAATAAAAATAACAGTTATGAACAGAAGAAAAGAAATTGAGCTTATGCAATATATAGGAGCAACAAATGGATATGTTAGAGGTCCATTTATGATAGAGGGAATATTACTTGGAACTATTGGATCTGTTACTGCAATAATAATTTTGCTGTTGGCTTACAACAATGTATTTGATTATTTAACAGCAAGATACGTTGCACTTTTATCTGGAATGTCAGGATATATGGTTGGTGTAGATATGATACTTTCTGATTTAACAATAATATTTTTTACTATTGGTATCGGCATAGGAATTTTAGGAAGTTTATTCTCATTGAAAAAATTCTTGAGTATATAGGAGTAGTTACATGATTAAAAGAACTTTTATTTTAATGTTGAGTTTGATTATAACTGTGGGAAGTTTCTTTCCCACATATGCTGGAGGAAGTATTGCTGATTTACAACAAAAGCAACAGGCTTTAGAAAACCAGATCAAAGAGTATAGAAAACAATCTGCTGCATTAAAATCAGAAAAAAATAATGTACAAGCTGAAATAAATGTGCTTGATAATGAACTAAATGCTTTAAATTTAGAAGTTGAAAGTCAAGAACTTAAAAAACAAGAATTAACAATGCAAATTAAAGAGCAAGAACAACAAATTAAAGATTTAAATGAAGAAATACAAAAGAGCAATGAAGTTTTAGAAGAACGCTTGAGGTCTATGTATAAACAAGGTACTTCAGGTTACATAGAAGTTATTTTAAATTCTGATAACTTAATGGATGCTTTAACTCGTGCAGATATGGTTCAAAGGATTGTTGAAAGTGACGTTGAATTGTTGAAAAAAATTGAAGAACAAAAGAAGCAAATAGAAGTTATCCAAGTTAGCTTAGAAAAACAAAATAATGAACTTGTTGCTATAATTGATAGCTTGCAGTTAAAACAACAAGAAGTTCAAACAGCTTCAAATTCAAAAGAATCTTATATGTCATCAATTGAACAGGACCTAGAAACAGTTCAGAAATATGAAGCAGCTATAAAAGCACAATCAGCTCAAATAGAACAAGACATATTAAAACTTCAACGTACTGATGTTGATTATGCTGGTGGTGTAATGCTTTGGCCTGCTCCAAGCAGTCAAAGAATAACATCATTCTTTGGACCAAGAGAAGAACCTGTGGCTGGTGCTGGTACAAACCATGGTGCTATTGATATTGGAGCAAAAAGCGGTGCAGCAATTGTTGCAGCTAATGACGGCGTAGTAATTTTTGCAGGATGGCATTATTCATATGGAAATTATGTAATAGTTGATCACGGTGGTGGAATAGCTACTTTGTATGCACATAGTTCTAAATTATTAGTTAGTAAAGGACAATCTGTTACAAGAGGACAAACTATAGCATTAGTTGGTTCAACAGGTTATTCTACAGGCCCACACTTACACTTTGAAGTCAGAGTAAACGGAGTAAGAGTAAATCCACTCCCATACTTAAAATAATATTTAAAAGTCGTTATGTTTTTAGATCGGCATATTTTGGGGACGGTACCTTTTTTCACTATGGTTTTAAGCGAAAAAACGGTCCGTCCCCAAAATTTTTCGTAGCATTTTTTATTTACAGCGTCCAAGCTCTTTTTTTATTAGAATTAACTTCGTCAATTATTTTATCTAATTGT
Organism: Firmicutes bacterium UBA6132; assembly: GCA_002435835.1. The sequence continues at coordinate 2,519 of DIVM01000030.1, read as the reverse complement.
TCTGCATTAATGGTTTCATTAATTAATAAATATTCAGCGATTGCTTTAACTAATTTTTCATTTTCTTTAATAATTTTTAAAGCACTTTCATATGATTCTTTTGTCATTTCAGCAGCTTCTTCTTTAATGCCAGATAAATAATACTTAAATAACCTTTCATCTATACATGTGTTTTGTGTGTTTTTACCCATACCATAGCTACAGATGGTTTCATAAACAATATTAGTTGCTTCTTTTATGTCATTAGAAGCTCCTGTAGTTATTTCTCCGATATTTAGTTCTTCAGAAGCTCTACCTGCTAATAAAACTATAACTTTATTTAAAAGTTCCTGTTTAGTATATAAAAATTTATCTTCAGTAGGAAATTTTAATACATAACCCAGAGCTTTATCCCTTGGTATAATAGAAATTTTCTGTACTTTATCTATATTTAATATTTTAGCAACAACTGCGTGACCAGCTTCATGGTATGCAATGGTTCTTTTTTCTTTATCAGAAACAGTTGAGTGTTTAATTTCCAATCCAGCTGCTATTTTTTCAATTGCAAATTCAAAATTATCTGCATTAATTTTTTTACTCTTTTCTTTAATAGCTTTTAATGCGGCTTCATTTGCTATATTCGCAAGCTGTGCTCCTGAAAATCCGTGAGTTTTAGTTGCAATTTCGTTTAATTCTACTTTTTTATCTAAAGGTTTATTTTTTGTATGAACTTCTAAAATTTTTAATCTTGAATGATAATTTGGATTTCCTACATAAATTTTTCTATCAAATCTTCCAGGACGTAGAAGCGCTTCATCTAATAAATCAAGTCTGTTTGTTGCTGCAATAACTATTACATTTGATGTGTTGTTAAATCCATCTAATTCTATTAATAGTTGATTTAATGTTTGATCTTTTTCATTATTGCTTTCCAAATTTCTTTTAGAACCCAATGCATCAATTTCATCTATAAAAATTATACTCGGAGCTTCCTTCCTTGCTCTTTCAAATATCATCCTTACTCTTTT
>DIVM01000030.1:0-1456 GCA_002435835.1 Firmicutes bacterium UBA6132 | reverse complement strand
ATGTTTTACCTGTTCCAGGAGGTCCGTATAACAAAACACCACGAGGAACTTTTGCGTCCATTTGTTTATAACATTCCTCATTGTTTAAAAAATCGATTATATCCATTAAGTCGTCTTTAATTTCTTCTAAACCTGCTACATCGTTAAAACCAATGTGTATTTTGCATTCCTCTGACTTTTTTTTATCGTAACCTACAGAAGATACAACTGCTTCGTGTGATTCTTCTAAATCTAAATCAGAATCACTATTATTTTTCTTTTTAGTAATTAAATTTTTTAAAATATAAATTAAATAAATATATATAGGTAAGTAAAAAATTATTGACAATGANNTTAAAATTTTCAAATTTTTTCTTCATGAATGGTCAACTCCTTTTATGTAGATGTTATTTGTTTAATAAAAATATCTTTACCATAACATAAAAAGTTATTACATGAAATTTTATTAAAATAATTGTTGACATACTTTTTAAAGTTGTGTATAATATTAAAGTGATCAAGAAGAAGTAACCGCTTCTCACCTTATGGCGTGTACAATATGTATAACTGTTAATAGGGTTAAGTTATAAATGCATTTATTTGTGTTTTTAAAAGATAGCGGTGAAGAGGCTATTTTTTTTTATTTGTTTTCCTATTTAGGAGGTGTAAATTATTAAAGAACTTCAAATCAACGAACAGATTCGTGAAAAAGAAGTAAGAGTCATTGACTCTGAGGGTAACCAGTTAGGCGTCATTAGTACTAAAGAAGCACTATCACTTGCAGAAGCTAAAAAAATGGACTTAGTAAATGTTTCTCCTGCGGCGAAACCGCCAGTATGTAGAATTATGAACTATGGAAAGTATAAATATGCCCAAGCAAAAAAAGAAAAAGAATCTAAGAAAAAACAAAAAGTCATTAATATAAAAGAAATTAGAATGACACCTAATATTGAAGAGCATGATCTTAGCGTTAAAGCAAAGAATGCGTCTAAATTCTTACAAGACGGCGACAGAGTAAAAGTTGTTGTTAGATTTAGAGGTAGAGAATTAGGACATATGGATGTAGGCCGAGTAGTGCTTATGAAATTTGCTGAATTAACAGCTGAATATTCAATTATAGATAAACACCCATTAATTGAAGGAAAAAACATGACAATGTTTTTAGTACCTAAGAAATCACAATAAGGAGGAACTGTTATGCCAAAAATTAAAACTAACAGATCAGCGGCAAAAAGATTTAGTAAAACTGGAAGTGGAGCTATAAAAAGATCTCAAGCTGGTAAAAACCACTTTACAGGTAAGAAAGCTTCAAAATCAATTAGAAATTTAAGAAAAGGTACACTTGTGTCAGATGCTGACATGGGTAGAATCAGTAAATTATTACCATATTAATTGGAATAGAACATAAGGAGGAACTCAATAATGGCAAGAGTTAAAAGAGCTGTAAACGCAAAGAAAAACCATAGAAAAGTATTGA
>DIVM01000228.1 GCA_002435835.1 Firmicutes bacterium UBA6132 | reverse complement strand
GAAGATGTTTTTTATTTTAAAAATATTATACTAAGGAGGAAATATGTTTAAAAAAGAGAAAAAATTTTCACGAATCAGCTTATCAATTGTATTTGTCATTGTATTTATTATGATGTTTTCAATATTAGCTTATGCTGATACTTCATTAACATCAAATTCAGAAAGTGATTGGGTAACAAAAGGATGGTCCAGAATACATGAAAACGATACATTTGACCATGAAAAAAATTTGCTTAGAGGTGAATTGGTTGCATTAATTAATTCATTATTTGACTTTAAAGATGAAACTGAAATTAGTTTTATTGATGTAAATTCTGATTCGCATTATTTCAAAGAAATTTCAAAAGCTTATAAAGCAGGTTATGTTTTAGGAAAGGGCAACAATATATTTGACCCTGGAGCAGAAATTACTAAAGCCGAAGCATATATAATGATTGCAAAAGCTTTAAAACTTGATACAACAAAACCTGTCGAGCAAATGCTTAAATTCAGTGATGCAGCAGATGTACCAAAATGGGCAGCGGGTGAAGTTGAAGCTTTAACTAAAAAAGGATTTATATCAGAAAAAAATAAGGTTAAACCATTTGAAAAAATAACTGGCACCGAAGCTATAGCTTTGTTGGAAAAAATAACTGCTTCTGAAATTGTAATTACACCTGAAAATCCTACTGAAGAAACAAAAGGAAATGGAAAATCTCCTCTTAACTTATTAGGTGCTTATTTTGTAACTATTGAAAATAACCACTCAACTGAAATCAGTAAAGCAGAAGATGGCATTACAAGTGATAATATTATAATTAAATTAGTATTTGACCGAGGTGTAGTTCGTGATTTCTGGGAAAACAATAAAACACAAATAAGTTTAAAAGGAAATAATGGAAATATAATAAAAAGCGAAGTATTTAGAATTGAAGAATTAGATTCTGAAAAAGAATTTATTTTCATAAAACCTTTAGAAAATATCAAATCAGGTAAAACTGTTAATATTGTTATTGGAAAAGATTTGAAAGCTAACAACGGCAATAGTTTAGGTGAAGAAAAAATTATTAGTTTTGTTGTTAAATAATAAAACAAAAATGCGACAAGGAAGTTAAATTAATTTCCTTGTCATTATTTAATTTTTTATAATGAATGGAGATATCATGAAAAATAAAATATTGTTGAGCATAGTGATATTGTTTATTTTTATAAGCGTTAATCCTATTTACGGTGAAACAGCAGAAACACAGGAACAGGATGGAAAAAGCATCGCTTTTCAATTAGTAGAATCATCACCTGTAAACTTGTCTAAAGATGTTAAACTCAATACAGAAATTAAACTTTTATTTAATAAAAATGTTGTGAATATGACAGTTAAAGAAAATAATTCTAAATGCATTAAATTATTAGATGAAAATAATAATATTGTAGCATCCGAATTAATTTTTCCTGACGATCAAATAGAACCTGACAGAAAAAGAGAAATTATTATAAAACCAGTTAATATATTAAATGAAAATACCTCATATAAAATAGAAATTTCATCAAATTTTCAAGCTAAGAACGGTAGCTTATTAGGAAATACTGTATTAATTACATTTATAACTTTAAAAAATGAAAAAATTGAAGAGTCTATAAATGAATTACCTAAAGATACTACAAACCAAAATAATATAGAAAATAAAAATTCTGAAGTTTTAAGCAATGTTAAAAATACTTATAATGTACAACAATCTCCTTCTCAAGAAAATTCTAATAATAATTCTGAAACAATATCAGAAAGTAATAATTTAAATAAAGAAACTGAAGATTCATCAACAAACAGTTTGTCAAATGATACATCTAATAATTCTAACATCTCCTCTCCCCCTACTGATGAACAAAGATTAATCAAATCAGATAACGATGGGACTGAAGTTATTGAAGAAGAAACAAATAATAATCAAAATAATAACTATATACTATTATTAGTTGTTATTATTTTATTAACTGCTATATTCATTTTCATTAAATTTAAAAAGAGGACTTATGAAAAATAATAAATTACTTTATATAATAATATTTCTGTCTCCTTTAATATTAATATTTCTTACTCTTTTTAATGGACGTTATCCTGTTCCCATGGATAAAATGATTAATATATTAGCTTTGCCGTTTATAAAAAATTCAACCATTCAAGATACATATTACACAGTAATTTGGGACATTCGAATGCCAAGAGCAATATTATCTGCCTTTGTAGGAGCATCTTTAGCTGTAAGCGGCGCAGCTTTTCAAGGACTTTTTCGCAATCCTCTTGTTAATTCAGGCATGTTAGGAGTAAGTTCAGGTTCTGGATTCGGAGCAGCTTTAGCAATACTTTTATTCACTCGTTCGTCATTTTATGTTTATATCTTTGCTTTATTTTTCGGAGGAGCAGCTGTTTTTCTTAGCTATACAATCGGAAAAATTTATAACACTACTCATACAGTAATGCTTGTGCTTGGTGGAACTGTAGTATCTTCAATTTTCTCAGCATTGATTTCATTGATCAAATATGTAGCTGACCCTTTAGATAAACTACCTGCTATAACCTTTTGGCTAATGGGTAGTTTTGCTTCATCAAATATTAAGGATGTATATATAGGCGTCCCACCCATGCTATTTGGAATAATTGGTTTACATTTAATTAGATATAGAATAAATGTTTTATCAATGGGAGACCGTGAAGCTCATACCTTAGGAGTAAATGCTAATTTAAATAAACTTATGGCAATTATTTTTGCTACATCATCTACTGCTGGTGCTGTATGCGTCAGCGGTACCATAGGATGGGTTGGTTTAATAATACCACATGTTGGTCGCATGATTGTTGGAGATGACAATAAAAAATTAATACCAATTAGTTCCGCTCTTGGTGCTTCCTTTCTTATTATAATAGATAATATCTCAAGAACACTTACTGGTGGCGAAATACCCATAGGAATTTTAACATCATTAATTGGAGGACCTTTTTTCATTTATATATTAAAAAGAACTAAAGGAGGATCATGGCAATGAAAAAAAATTCCCTAAATATAATAAATGCTTCATTTAGTTATGGATATAAAAATATATTTTCAAACCTTAATTTTAATGTAAATGAAGGAGAAATATTTTGTATTTTAGGTCCAAATGGGTGTGGCAAAACAACTCTGCTTGATTGTATTTTAGGTCTATTAAAATTAAATAGTGGAAATATTTACATATACGAAAAGGAATTAATAAATTATAAGCAAAACGAATTAGCACAAACAATGGCATATGTTCCCCAAGTTCATCAAAAATCATTTTCTTATTTAGTAAAAGATATTGTTTTAATGGGAAGAGCTCATAAACACTCTTTCTACTCATCCCCTACTGATGAAGATAAAGAAATTGCAATTGATGCTTTGAGGAAGGTTGGTATAATTCATTTAGCAGACATTCCTTATACACAAATAAGCGGAGGTGAATGTCAATTAGTGATGATTGCAAGAGCCCTTGCTCAGCAACCAAATATTATAATAATGGATGAGCCAACTTCCCACTTAGATTTTAAAAATGAACTTATTTTATTAGAAACTGTTGTAGAATTAATTAAAGAAAATAACATTTCAGTTATTATGGCTACTCATTTTCCAAATCACGCATATTATTTTGAATCAAATCATATTAAAACATCTTTAGGATTAATGAATAATGGTAGATTTGAACAAGTTGGTAGCCCTAAGGAAATTTTAAATGAAGAAAATATAAAAAAAATATATAATATAAACTCAAAAATAATAAATTATGATGTTGATATAAATAATTCCATACGTCAAATTATTCCTTTGACAGTAGTTAGATTTTAATGGAGAGTGAAAATGATAAATAAAGCAAAACTGTTTTTAATATATTTAATAATATTGTTATTTATTTTTTCAGGCTGTGCTTCAAAAGCCTCTATAAATACTGAAAATGTAGCTGAAGAATCTACTAAACCAATAAAAGTAGTTGATTATTTCGNNAAGAAGTTGAAATTTCAAAAAAGGTTAAAAAAATCGCATGCGGATATGCATATACAGGTCATGTAATTTCAATGCTCGGAAGAGGTGATGATATTGTAGCAGTAGTTGATGGATTAAAAAGGGATAAAGTATTGACTACAATTCATCCCCATATAAAAGAATTGCCAGTTCCATTTAGTGCTGGAACAATTAATATAGAAGAACTTTTAAATTCTGAACCCGATGTGGTGTTTTTAAAATCGGACACAGCATTAAATGAAAGTGTAGTTGAAAAATTAAACAAATTAAATATTCCTTATGTTGTAATTGATTTTTATTCCATAGAACAACAAATAAACTCAATTTCAATAATAGGAAAAGTTTTAGGCGAAGAAGAAAAAGCTTCAGAATATATAAATTATTACTTAAATACTATTGAAGAAACTGAAAAAATCACTTCAACCATTGCTCAAAATGAAAAAATAAGAGTTTATCATTCTGTAAACGAAGCAGTTAGAACTGATATTAAAAACAGTCTTCCTGCTGACTGGATAAAAATTGCAGGTGGTATAAATGTTTCTTTAAATGAAGATTTAAAAACGGATGGTGATAAATCCTATGCTACTTTAGAACAAATTTATTTGTGGAATCCCGATGTTATTATAGCTAATGAAATGGGTGTTGCAGATTATATCCTCACCAACCAACAATGGGCTTCTTTAAAAAGTGTTAAAGAAAAAAAAGTTTATCAAATGCCCGTAGGTATTTCAAGGTGGGGTCATCCAGGTTCTTTAGAAACGCCCTTAGCAATTCGCTGGACTGCAAAACTTTTATATCCTGAATATTTTAAGAATTTTTATATGGAAAATGAAACAAAAGAATATTATGAAAAGTTTTTTAATATCAAGTTAAATGAAGAACAAATTCAGCAAATCCTCAATGGAGAAGGAATGAGAGAATTAAAATCTAATTAATGGAGGTTTATATGAAAACTTTTGTATGCATTGATGACACAGACAATTTAGAAACAAGGGGTACAGGAGCATTAGCAAGCTTAATGATTGAAAATATTGAAGAAAAAAATTGGGGCAAATGTTCATACGTAACAAGACATCAACTATACTTTCATCCTGATGTTCCTTACACATCTCATAATAGCACCATGTGTTTTGTAATTGACCATGAAAAAGATATATATGATGATTTAAAAAATTATGCAATTAAGTTTTTAGAAACAGAAAGCGCTGAAGGATCGGACCCAGGATTATGTATTGCACAATCTGAAAATATTAATAATAAAGATTTACTTATAGACTACGGTAAAAGAGCTAAAATAGAAATTCTAACTAAAGAAATTGCATATGAAACAGCAAAAAAAGTTGGAGTTCATCTTTCTGAACATGGGGGTACTGGTGGAGGAATAATCGGTGCACTTGCAGGCATTGGACTAAGGCTAACTGGTAATGACGGACGAATAAAAGGTAAACTGTATTTTCCAATACAAAGAGATATATTAACTGTTAAAGAAATACTACAAAATTCAGACGTGGATGTAATTAAAAGTTTGGACGGGCATATTTTATCAAATAATGAGAAAATAAAATTAGGAGAAAAAGTAAAAGCAGTTTATCTTGATTTTAAAAAAGTATTATTAGTCTACAAAAATACAGATGAAAATACTGAAGAATTCGATTGGAATACATGTATAAAGGAACAGTTGAAGAAATATTAAGTTTAAACAACAAATGAAGCCAAGAGGACATTAAAAAAGTCCCCTTGGCTCTTCTTTTAATAAATATTGCATTATTGAATTTCTTGTAGAAAATCCATATGAAGTATAGTATAATTAGAAAAGTTTATGAAGAACATAAGTTTTTATAATGTTAAATTAACATGGAAGTGAGAATATAAATGATTTTCTTAGATTATGCTGCAAATACTCCTGTAAATAATGAAGTTGTAAATGTGTTTAGGGATGTATCTTTAAAATTTATTGCAAATCCTAATTCTTCCCATACTTTAGGATTAAAAGCTAAAGAAAGATTGGATGATTCAACTAAAAAAATAGCAGAACTATTAAATGTGAAAGAATCTGAAATTATTTATACTTCAGGAGCAAGTGAATCGAATAACTTAGCTATAAAAGGAATTTCACAACAATATAAAAAATTTGGCAAACACATTATAACAACATATTTAGAACATTCATCAGTAAATGGTGCTATGGGATATTTGCAAACTCAAGGTTTTGAAATTGAATATGTTGATATAACTGATACAGGATTAGTTGATTTAAATCATTTAAAAGAAATAATTAGGGATGATACAATATTAGTATCCATTTGTTACGTTGACTCAGAATTAGGGCTAAAACAACAGGTAGATGAAATAGGTAATATTATATCAGCTTATCCTCGCTGTTATTTTCATGTAGATGCAACCCAGGCAGTTGGAAAAATACCAGTATCCTTTGAAAATGTAGACTTAGTAACTTTTACTCCTCATAAATTTTATGGTTTAAATGGATGTGGAGTTTTAATTAAAAAAGAAAAAATTTTATTAGAACCTTTAATTCACGGTGGATTAAGTTCATCTGATTTTAGAAGCGGAACTCCTGCTTTAAATTTGATTGCTGCATGTGAAAAAGCACTTTCTATTTCATATGAAAATATGGAAGATAGTTATGAACATGTTAAAAATTTAAATGAAATAATTAAATCAGCATTTAAAAAATATGATGCTATAAAAATAAACTCCACAGAAAATTCAATTCCATTTATTTTAAATATAAGTATACCCAAAATTAATACTGAAATTTTCAAAATGGAATTAGATAAAAACGATATTTATCTTTCAACTAAATCTGCATGCTGCGCACCAAACACAGTTTCAAGACCAGTTTATGCTGTTACAAAAGATAAGAAACGATCTTTGTCAACTTTAAGAATAAGCTTAAGTCATTTAACTACCATTGATGATGTTAATGAATTTTTAGTGAAGTTTGACGAATGTTATAATAAATTAGTAAAGTAGGTATATATGGAAAATTTAGAAAAGAATCAATTAAATATAAATGAATTAGAAGAAGAAATGCAAAGGTCACGTAAATTGAAAAAACATGAAGAAGTTGAAAGAAGCATAATTAAAAAATTCAGAAAAACAATTTGGTCAAAATTTCTTTCTGGTATTAAAGAATATGAATTAATACAAGAAGGCGATAAAATTGCAGTTTGTATATCAGGTGGCAAAGACTCCATGCTCATGGCTAAATGCATGCAGCATTTACAAAAATACTCAGAAATAAATTTTGAAGTCGAATATTTAGTTATGAACCCTGGATATAATGAAATAAATAAACAAAGAATTATAGACAATGCTGAAGTTTTAAACATACCTATTAAAATGTTTGAAACACAAATATTTGATATAGTTGCTGTTGCTGATGGTTCACCATGCTATTTATGCGCCAAAATGAGAAGGGGTTACTTATACAGACATGCCCATAAATTAGGATGCAATAAAATTGCATTAGGGCACCATTTTGATGATGTCATTGAAACTGTTTTAATGAGTATGCTTTATGCTGCTGAAATAAAAACTATGATGCCAAAATTACACAGTACTAATTTTAAAGGCATGCAACTAATCAGACCTATGTATAAAGTACATGAAGAAGAAATTTTATTATGGAAAAGATACAATGATTTACAGTTTATACAATGTGCATGTCGTTTTACAGAAAACTGTGTTTTAGGAGATAACGGCGGTGGCTCTAAAAGACAAGAAATGAAAGTCTTAATTAAAAAATTAAAACATACTAATAAAAACATAGATATGAATATTTTTAGAAGTATCCATAATGTTAATTTAAGTACTGTAATAGGTTATAAAAATGATGATGGTAAACACAATTTTTTAGAAAATTTCAATAATTACAAAAGTGATTTCGAAAATGACGAAGCTAACTTAAATAATTATTCTAATGAAGAAAATTAACTTAACTGATTATCTATTGAAATTTAAATAAGTAAAAAAAGAGCCAATTAATTAAACAACGTCGGTTGTTATACAAAATTGGCTCTTTTTTTGGATGTGGCAATAAAAACATCCCCGTGGCGATTTATTTTGTTGATGCTAAATCCTCAATTAATTTTTCATATTGTTCATCAACAACATAACCTGATAATTTTGTTGTATTATTTTTCATACTGAATTCATCAAAATATTTTTCTTTAACATATATTTTTTTGTCTTCTTTATCGTAATACAAATCAAAAATATAATATTCTTCATCTGATATAAATAGAAATTTATCATTAGCAGTTAAATCAATTCTAATCCAATAGTATCCATTTTCTTCTTTTAAAAGTTCATTCACTGAATCAGTTTTTTGAAGATTCTTTAAATTTTCAAGTAATATTCGCGCTTTTGATGCTTTTTCTGTTTCAGTTTCTATGGATGAGTCAAATGAATTTAACTTAATTATATTTTCATGCCTATTTGTATATTTAATGCCTTTATTAGAGTATACATTAATATCAACTTTAGATACGTTGTACACTGATCCTGTTGTTTTTAATATTTCATTTTCGAAAACTTCATTTATTTGTTCTGTATAGTCTTTTGCTCTTAATAGTTTAGTTCCTCCCCAAACTACTAAAAACACAAATAAAGCTATAACTAAGACAATTATTATAGGTATTAAATTTAATCTTTTTCGCTTTGAGTATATTCTTTTCTTTGACATTGTACACCTTCCTAACTTTGTATATCAAATCAACTCTTTTTTCTTTAAAAGATTTTCTATTTCTATTTTAAGTTCTTCTAAACTACCTTCATTATTAATTATTTCATCCGATAATTTTTTTTTGTTTTCTATAGGTATTTGCTTTTTTATTATATTTAATACATCTTCAACATTTTTATTTTCCAAAATAGCTCTTCGTTTAAGTCTTTCTGTTTGTAAAATTTTATTAATATAAACAAGCCATACTTCATTATATTTAATTCCATTATTAATTAAGTTTTCCTTTCCTTCAAAAAACAACGGAATATCCAAAAATACAGCTTTTTTATTTTGTTTAGCACAATTTTCAACCCCTCTTAAAATCTCTTGTACTACAAAATAATGTACTATCTCATTTAATTTCTTAAGTTTATTTTCATCATTAAATACAATTTTTCCGAGTATACTTCTATTTATTTCCTTATTTTCATTTAATATTTCCACTCCGAAATATTCTACAACCCTTTTGTACATTTCTTTATGGGGCTCATATCCTTCATGAACTATTTTATCAGAATCAATAACATCAAATCCCATATTTTTAATGATATTTGATGCAGTTGATTTGCCCGTTCCAATACTTCCTGTAATAATTATAACTTTAGGTTTTATACTAACCATGTCGCCCACCTGTTGCTTACATTTTATTTTGAATCATACCAACTTTTTCCTACATTGACATCCGCAGTAAGATGAACTTTGAAATCTTTTATAACATTTTCCATTTCATGTTTTAAAATTTTTTTTACTTCTTCTAATTCAGGCTCAAAAGCTTCAATAATTAATTCATCGTGTACTTGAAGTATTAACCTTGATTTCATATTTTTATTTTTTAATGTATTATAAACATTAACCATAGCTGCTTTAATTATATCTGCTGCAGTTCCTTGAACCGGCGTATTTAAAGCTATTCTTTCACCAAATGAACGAATATTAAAATTTCTGCTTGATAATTCTGGAATATATCTTCTTCTTCCAAAATAAGTATCAACAAAACCGTCACGCTTTCCTTGTTCAACTATATCTTTCATATATTTATCTATATTTTTATAATAATTTAAATAGTTTTCAATATACATTTTAGCTTCTTTTCTTGAAATACTTAGGTCCTTGCTTAAGCCAAAGTCACTTATACCATAAACTATTCCGAAGTTAACTGCTTTAGCTCTGCTTCTCATAGTTGATGTAACATCTTGTAAATCAACGTGAAAAACTTCTGAAGCTGTTTTAGTATGGATATCAAATCCATGTTTAAATGCTTCAATTAAATTAGTTTCATCAGCTAAATGCGCGAGAACCCTAAGCTCTATTTGAGAATAATCTGCATCACATAAAATAAATCCTTCTTCTGCAACAAAAGCTTTTCTTAATTCTTTTCCTTCTTCTGTTCTTGTTGGTATATTTTGCAAGTTAGGCTCAGTGCTACTAATTCTTCCTGTAGCTGCAATTGTTTGGTTAAATACAGAATGAATTCTACTTGATTTTTCATTAACAACATTTAATAAACCTTCAACATATGTAGAGTTTAATTTAACCATCTGCCTATATTCCACTATGTATTTAACTATTTCATGTTCAGATTTTAATTTTTCTAAAACTTCTGAATCAGTTGAAATACCTGTTTTTGTTTTTTTAATTATAGGTAATTTTAATTTTTCAAACAAAATTTCTGAAAGCTGTTTAGGAGAATTAATATTAAATTTTTCTTCTGATAATTCGTAAATTTTTTCTTCTAAATTTTTTATTTTTGCTTTAAAATTATCTCCAAGAAAGTTAAGTATATTTGGATCTGCTTTGAATCCAACAAATTCCATATGTGCAAGAACTTCAATTAATGGAAGTTCAATTTTTTCAAACAAATTTGTCATATTAAATTCATCTATTTCTTTGCAAATAGTTTCCTTGCATGAAATTACAGTGTTTATATAATTTAATATATACTGCTTTCTTTTCTCTAAATCTATTTGCTTAAAAGCTACTTTTTTCTTTCCTGTTCCAAGATAATCCACTTCTGAAAAATTTTCTTCTTTCAAATATTCATATGCAATTTTGTCTATAGAATATGAACTTTCCGATGGATTTAAAATATATTTTCCTATTTCTGAATCAAAATAAATATTATTTAATTTCATATTTTTTTTCATTAAATAAATTATTTCATTTTTAAGGCTATGGCCTAATTTTTCAATTTCTTTTGATTCAAATACATCTTTTAATTTTTCTAAAACTAATGTTTCATCTATTTGTTCTAAATCAATATAATAAATATTATTGATGCAGTCGGATATTCCTATAGCGCATGCATTGCTTAATAAAGCTCTATCTCCATCTAATAAAAACTTTATAGCTGCTTTTTTTGATAAATTAATATTTTTAATAACATCCATTAAAGATTCTTCTTTATCAACATAAATTAAATTTTTTAGATTTATATTAATATGTTGCTCTGTTGATTCATCTTTTTCACTATTATCAAACAAAGACATTTGACCTTCATCTTCTTTACTATTACTATTATCTACTTCTTCACTTATTCTTTTCTTAAAGTTTCTAAATTCAAGTTCATCATAAAGTTTAAGCAAGTTTTTACTGTCAGCTTGTTGTAGTTTTAATTCTTCTAAATCAAAATCAATAGGTATATCCTTAATAATTTTTGCAAGAGTTTGGCTCATGTATGCTTGCAATTTATCTTGTTCAAGCTTTTCTTTTAATTTTCCTTTTATGGAATCTATATTTTCATAAATGCTGTCCAAAGTTTTATATTCTTGTATTAATTTTAAAGCTGTTTTTTCTCCAACACCCATTACTCCAGGAATATTGTCAGATGTATCCCCCATAAGAGCTTTTAAATCAACAAATTGTTCTGGTTCTATACCATATTCATCCGATATAGCTTGAACATCCATTTCTTTAATATTTGTTACTCCCTTTTTAGTGAGCAATACTTTTATATTTTCATCGATTAACTGCAAATAATCCCTATCGCTTGTAACAAGATAAACTTGAGCACCTTTTTGTTCAGCTTCTTTTGCAATAGTACCTGCAACATCATCTGCTTCAAAACCATCTATTTCTATGCACTTAATACCATGAACAGAAAGAACTTCTCTAATTAAATTAAATTGAGAAACAAGTTCATCAGGTGCTTTTGCTCTAGTAGCTTTATAATCTTTAAATTTCTCATGGCGAAATGTAGGCTTTGGTGGATCGAAAGCTACACATAAGTAATCTGGTGAATATTCATCCAATATTTTATAAAGCATGCTTAAAAATCCATAAACAGCATTTGTAAATTGACCTTTTTTAGTTTTTAACGGTGGCATTGCATAAAATGCTCTAAAAAGCAAACTGTTGCCATCCAAAATCATTAATTTATCTTTCAATTTATCTCCTTTTGAATACCGATATTTTTTGATTTTTTATTTTATGTAAGTATTATTATTTAATAGCATTTGGCTTGTCATCTGAGAATAGCGAAGGATCTTATTATTTAACTTTTTTGATAATAACCACATCATATAAATTTATATTTGTTAGAAAATTAATTTTTTTATATATTCATCGAAAAAAGTCACATTTTGGAATTCTTTGCAATAATATTATTATAACAATTAATAAACTCATGGTAAAGTTATTTTTTCATTTATTGCCCATATCATACATATAATTAACTGTGGTTCATTTAAATTTACATAATATCGTTAAGATAATATACTAAAGGAGGATTTATGAAACAAATAGTTGCAAAACGTTATGACTTTTCCAACGTAAAATTTATGTCTACAGCTCAATTAAGCCAGCATTATAGTTTGTACACAAAATATATAGATTCTTTTAATAAAGCTCAAGAAGACATGCTATCAAACATTATAACAAACAATTGCAGTTCTAATTATAGTGACATAAGAAGCGCTCAAAAAGCAACAACATTCTGTCTTGATTCAATTAAGCTACACGAAATGTTTTTTGAAAATTTAACAGGTAATAATAATAAAATACATGGTAACATCGAAGAAATAATAGATAAAAAATTTGGAAGCTATAAAAACTTCACTGAAAAATTCAAATGTATTGCTCAATCTATGAGGGGATGGGTTACATTTTGTTATGATACAACAAGTGATGACTATTTTATTTATGGCCAGGATTCCCATGATGATGGAGCAATATTATGTGCAAAACCATTAATAGTTTTGGATGTTTATGAACATTCTTATATGATTGATTATGGTATAAATAGAGAATTATATATTGATGTATTTTTCGAAAATTTAGATTTCTCTGTTGTAAACAATAGAATTAATCACATATAAAAAAAGCATCTTCGATGCTTTCTCTATGGAACCCTATGGTTCCCTTCAGTACTTCCCTATAATATAAAAAAACACCCGAGGGTGTTTTTTTATATGGATGATTTAATCTCATCAACCACTATTTTAAAACTTAAATTTAATTTATCACATATTTTTTTAACATCTTCATATTCAGGATAATAATATTTCTCTTGTTCATAACTACATACTTTAACTTTTGCTGTTCCATATTTTGTAGCAACATCTATAAATTCTCTCTTTAATATGGATCTTTCCGCTTTATATTTTCTAATTCCAATTGATGTTGTGTTTTTAAAAATTATTGATTCCAGATGTTCAATATTTTCTTTGCTGCACAAAACAGTAAGCTTAGTAGCTGGTCTATTCTTTTTCATAAAAATAGGAGTGAAAAACACATCATTAGCGCTGTTTTCTAATAGTTTTTCCATAGTATAAGCTAATACTTCTCCAGAACAATCATCTATATTAGTTTCTAATACCCATATTTCATCATTTTCACGTTCAGTTTCAAAAATTTCTTCAATTAAAAATGCCCTAAGTATATTTGCTTTTTTAAAATCTTTTTTACCAGCACCAATTCCTATTTTATTTATTTTATATTTATTAGGTAAAGCATTTTTTGTTTTTAAAGCTGCTACAATTGCTGCACCGGTTGGTGTTACCATTTCACCTTTATTATCAGTTGTTTTAAGAAATAGTTCGTGTTCTGATGCTATATTTACAACTGCAGGCACTGGCACTGGAATTATTCCATGCTGACATTTTACATGTCCTGAACCCTCATAAATTTCTGAAATTATTATATCATCTATATTTAAATTATCTACACAAACTGCAGTAGCCACTATATCAACTATTGAATCAATTGCACCAACTTCATGAAAATGAACTTCTTCAACTTGTATGCCATGAGCTTTTGATTCAGCTAGTGCAACAACATCAAATATTTTTTTTGAAATATTTTTAGCTCTATGGGTAATGTTTGAGTTATCAATGATTTTATAAATGTCTAATATATTTCTATGATCATGGTATTGGTGGCTATGCTCGTGTTCATCATGTACATGTGAATGTCCATGGCTGTGTTCATGTTCTTCGTGCTCATGTGAATGTTCATGGATATGTTCGTGTTCTTCATGATCATTCGAATGTCCGTGATTGTGCTCATGTTCTTCATGGTCATATGAATTTTCGTGATTATGATCGTGTGAATGTTCATTACTTTGTTCATGCACATTATGTTCGTGATGATGTTCATATTTTTTTTCTTCATGTAATATAACATCAAAATCGCATGCATCTATACCACATTTTTTTGTTCTTTTTATTTTAATTTCAAATCCATCTATATTTAAACTTTTTAAAGCTTCTATTAAAACCTCTTGGTTTGCTCCTAAATCTAATAAAGAAGCTACTGTCATGTCTCCGCTTATTCCCGAATAACATTCTATGTAAAGTGACTTTTTACTCATTGCCTTTCACCGCCAATCTATTTATTTGAGTGCTCATATATCCAGCTCCAAAACCATTGTCTATATTAACAACAGCAATTCCTTCAGCACATGAATTTAACATAGTAAGTAAAGCAGATAATCCATTAAAATTTGAACCATATCCGATTGATGTAGGAACAGCTATAACTGGTTTGTCTGCCATGCCAGCAATAACTCCAGGAAGTGCTCCTTCCATGCCTGCTACTGCTATTATACAATTTGCATTATTTATTTCTTCCATTTTCGATAAAAGCCTATGAATTCCTGCAACACCTACATCATAAACTCTAATGACTTGGCTTCCAAAAAACTCTGCAGTTTGTGCAGCTTCTTCAGCAACAGGAATGTCAGATGTTCCTCCAGTACAAACTGCTATACACCCAATTTTTTTTATTTCCGTTTTTACAATTCTTATTATTCTTGATAATTCATCATATTCTGCTTCAGGTATTACTGCTTTCACTGTTTCAAATTGTTGTTTTGTAGCTCTTGTACCCAAAACATTAACATTTCTATCCGAAAAAGTTTGAAATATTTTAATAAGGTGTTCAGTTGATTTTCCGCTGCAATAAATGACTTCTCCAAATCCCGATCTAAGAAGTCTGTGATGGTCAAGTTTTGCAAACCCTAAATCTTCATATGGAAGTTTTTTAAGTTCTTTTTCAGCTTCTTTTATATCTATTTCATCATTTTTAACTTTCAACAATAATTCACGAATATCCATAGCCACCCTCTATATTTTTTATATTTTTTATATTTTTTATATTTTTTATATTTTTTATTATTATAAATTTATATCCATGCTTCCAGAACGAAATCCTTCTAAATCCAAAGTAATATAAATAAATCCTAAGCTTTTCAAATAGTTTACTATTGAATCACTTTTTTCTAATAAATTTATTAATTCATCTTTGTTTACTTCAATTCTTGTTATATCTTTATGTACTCTAACTCTTACATTTGAGAATCCTTGGGACTTTATAAATTCTTCAGCTTTTTCTATATTTTGTAATAATTCAAAATTTATTTCAGTATTATATGGAAGTCTTGTAGCCATACATGGTGCAGATGGTCTTGATGCAACAGAAATATTTAATTTTTTTGCCATTTCACGAACTTCAGCTTTTGTAATATTTAATTTTGCTAAAGGACTTATAACTCCTAATTCACCAAGCGCTTTAACTCCAGGTCTGTACACTTTTAAATCATCAGCATTAGTACCATCAACAACATATTTTAAGTTGTGAGCGTAAGCAAAATCAAACAAATTTACAAACAAAGATTTTTTGCATAAATAACATCTGTTTACAGGGTTATTTAAAATTTCTTTATTTTCAAATTCATTTACTTGAATAATTTCATGTACTGCTCCCATTTCATCTGCAACACGCTTTGAAATATTTACATCCGATACAGGGTGAAGCTTTGTTTCTAATGTAACTGCATAAACTTTTTTATTAAGTTTTATACCAGCATCACAAGCTATTTTAAGTATTAAGCTTGAATCAACCCCTCCAGAAAATGCAATGCATATTCCGTCTTCTACTAAATTATTTATTTCTTCTTTTAAAGATAGTAATTTATTTTCCATTATTTTCTCCATTTTTCTTTATTTATATTAATTAATCTCGTTTATTACATATTGGGCATCCTTGCAGAACAAATGGTTTTTCTAATCCCCATTTTTCTAAAAGTTTACCATCATTTAATATTTCCATAGTATTACCATCAGCTACCACTTGCCCATTTCCTATTACTATTGTTCTTTCACAAACATCCAATACCATATCAAGATCATGGGAAGTAATAATTTTAGTATGCTTAAACTGATTTAATAAATTTATTAATTTTCTTCTTGATTTTGGATCTAAAGAAGATGATGGCTCGTCCAAAAGTAAAATATCTGGTTCCATAGATAGAACTGATGCAATTGATACAGAACGTTTTTCACCGCCTGATAATTTATATGGAGGTCTATCTTTTAAATGTGATGCTCCAACTATTTCAAGTGCTTTATCAACTCTTTTTTTAACTTCATCTTCAGGCAGTTTATAATTTCGAGGTCCAAATGCAACATCTTCATAAACTGTTGAATTAAATAATTGCTCATCAGAATTTTGAAATGTAAATCCAATTTTTTGCCTTATTAAATTTAGAGTTTTCTTTGTAACAGGCATTTCTCCAATTCTTATTTCACCTTTTTGTGGAAATAAAATTCCCACTAAACTTAATAACAGTGTAGATTTTCCAGCTCCATTTGCTCCAATTATAGCAACAGATTCACCGTGATGTATTTCAATATTTATGCCGTTTAAAGCATTTTTACCATCCGGATATGTAAAGTAAACATTATTTAAAATTACTTTATGATGACTCATGTTAAGCTCCTGTAAATAAACTACCCAGCAAAACTGGTATATTATAAAATTTTACTATTAATATAAAAACAATCCAAAAAATTAAATATATATAATCTTTTAAAATAAGTTTATCATCTTCAAAACTATTGTATTCTCCATTATAACCCCTAAGTTTCATTGCCGCATAAATTCTATCTGCTCTGTCATAAGTTCTAATTAACACCTGACCTAAAAGAGGTCCCCATGATTTATAATGAATTCCATTTTGATTAGGTGCTCTTAAAGAATAAGCAGTCCATATATTTGCAAATTCTTCTAATAATACATAAATGTATCTGTATGTAAACAATAACTGCATTATGATTATTTCTGGCATATGCAGCTTTTGTAATGCTTTAGATAATTTATCCATACTCGTAGTTGATATTAATAACAAAGCACAAATTACAGATAAAAAACTTTTTATAATTAAACTTAAATATGAAATCCATCCCCTGTTAATACTTATATTAGAAAAAATATAAATTTGTTTGTTATCAAGTATGGGATTAAAAATTCCTAATCCTATAACAATGGGCAGTACAACTAAGGAACGTTTTAGTATTGGCTTAAGGGGAATATCTCCAGCATTAAATACCACAGCTAAATAAATTAAAAGTGGTATCATACTTAATATTTCATATTTACCATAAGAAACTGTCATGATAATATAAAAAATACTAACTACTAATTTTGCCAGAGGATGAAGTTTGTGAATAAAAGTATTTTTTTGAGAAATTTCATCTAAAAATCTAATTTTATATATTGTATTTTTTATATTTATCATTTTATATCCTTGTTAATTTTGTTTTACGTTATATTTATTTTTATAATTTTTTGCTACTTTACCTATTAAAACTATTAAACTTAGTGTTAATAAACTTCCAACTATTCCTGAAACTGATGTTCCAGCATTAACTGTATATAATTCAGTTTCTTCTGAATTGTTTTTAAAACCATAATCAGGCAAAAACGCAATTTTTTCTTGTATTTTACCTAAAAATTTATGTATTTTACTTTCCCCATTTTCTTCAGTTGGGTTTGAAACAATTGTTTTTTCAGTTTTTTCAATCGACCATTCTAAACCATCGGGATTTGAAGATGCAAAATAAGAAATAAAACCTCCTATGACAATTGTTAAACTAAGTAACACAGTTATTATTTTTTTATAGGATACTTTTTTATTAAATGTATTTTCTTTAATTGGTTGTAGAATTTCTGGACGTGTGCTATATACAAAGCTTATAACGGCAGAAGTTATTAAACCTTCAATTATGCCAATTGCTAAATGTATCGGCTGCATAAATAATACAAATGTTTGAAATGGTAATTCGGTTTTGCCTGAAATGACAGTTTGAAGTACTACACTAAAAGCTCCTAATTGAAGTCCGATTACAACCGATAAAATAGAGGCTATTAATATTTTTTTCTTAGACATTTTATTTTTAATAATTTTTTTATAAATAAATGGATATGCAATAAAACAAGTATAAAATCCCATATTAAATATATTTGAACCTAAAGCTAACAATCCTCCATCAGCAAAAAACAACGCTTGTATTGCTAAAATACATGACAATGTTAAAAATCCTGCATATGGACCAAGCAAAGCTGCTAAAATCATCCCTCCGCCTATATGACCACTAGAGCCAGTTCCTGGAATTGTAAAATTAATCATTTGCGATGCAAATACAAAAGCACCCATTACTCCCATTAGAGGAATTTTTTTCTCGTTTAGTTCTTGATATTCTTGATTTTCATCAAAGTTTTTTTGTACTTTTTTAACTGAATAATAACTAACCGCTAAGGTCGCAGCCCACATAGTTCCACCAACTACGGGCGAAATTAAAACATCTGACATGTGCATGAAATCATCTCCTTTTAAATAAAAAAACCACAAAGAAACCGCTCATTCATAAGCGATGCACCTTCATGGTTATATATTTTAATTATTTTGTTTAAATTTTATTGAATTTAATTCTTAAATTTAACAAGTTATTTTCAAATAACTTACTATAAGTTTACCAAAATTTAATAAAACTGTCAACTAAAATCTTAGATGAACCAGTAACCCAATTTATCAACTTTCATATAATAAGTTAAACATATCTTTTAAGGAGGTTTGAATATGGGATTCTGTCATGGAAATGGAAATGGCGTAGCTGGTGCAGGTGGATCTAATTTATTATTTTTCTTCTTGTTATTAGTAGTTCTTTTCTGCAACTGCAACGATATTTTAGACTAATAAAATAAAAAAAGTCCGAGTAAATCTCGGACTTTTTTATTTGAATTTATTTAAAACAAATTCTTTAAACTTGTCTTCTATTTTTGAAAAATATCTATCTTCATAATATACATAATATATTTTCCTTTTTAATTGTAGATTTTCTATATGAAGTTGAAACAGTTCTTTATCTCTTAATTCTTTTTCCACAGATATTTTAGGAAGTAATGCAATACCCATATTGTTTTTTGCAAAAGTTTTTATTGTTTCATTATCTTCAGCTTGTACTTTTATTCTTAAATCATCAAGCTTAATTTTATGTTCATTTAAAAATTGTTCAAATATTTGTAATGTTGCAGAACCATTTTCTCTTAGAATAAATTCATTTTGTAATAAAACATTTAATGATATAATTTCATCATTAAATGTTTCATATATTTGTTTAGAGCAAACTACTATTACTTCATCTTCGCCTATACAAACAGATTTTATTTTATTATTTTTAGCTGGATTACCTGCAAATCCAAAATTAGTAAATCCATCTTCTATTGATGAATATACTTTTTTTGAATCAATTTTATTTATTATATATGTAATTTCAGGATAAATTTTACTAAATTCAATTATTAAATTATGAATATAATATTCAGCAGGTAAAGAACTTGAATAAATCAACAGCTCACCTGATAATGAATTATCATCTTTTTTTAATATAGAATAAATTTTATTTTCTTCATTTAATAAATTAATTGCAAATTTATAAAACATAATGCCTTCGTCAGTAGGAATAATTTCTCTACCACTTTTTTTAATTAAAACCGAACCAAAATCTTTTTCTAATATTTGCAATTGTTTTGAAACTGCCGGCTGGGTTACGAACAATTTCTCTGCAGCTTTAGAAATATTTTTTAAGTTTATTACTTCTATAAATGTTTTTAAATAAGATGTGTTCATATGTATCCCCCAAACAGTTCTAAAAAAATAGGACGTAATACGTCCTATTCATTATACATTAAAATGGTGATTTTTCCAATATCTTTTTCTCATATTCCATAGTTTTAATTTCAAGTTCAGTAACTTTTTCTTTTAATTCAAAAACAAAATCTTCATCTTTAATAGAACTTAAATTAATTTTTACATTTAAAAGAGCTGATAAAACTGCTGTACGGCTCATCATAGCAGCAACAAGTCCGTCCGTAACTGCATTTGAATTTCCTTTTTCTACTACAGTTTGAGCTAAAGGCATTATTTCAAATGATGTTTGAGCTATATCAAATGGAACCGATGCAGCTATTTTTAAACTTTCTTGAATTTCGTTTTGTCTTTTATTTACTTCTTCTTCTGTTTCCTTTGGCAACTTATAAGCAGAAATTACTCTGTCATAAGAATCCGAGTCCCTTTGAATGTCATCAAGCAATTTAGTTCTTAATTGAGATGCTTTACCAGCTAATTCTTTCATTTCTTCTTCAGATTCAATATATTTT
>DIVM01000326.1 GCA_002435835.1 Firmicutes bacterium UBA6132 | reverse complement strand
AAAATTAAGCTTAAAAACTTTTTCATTTTAAATCTCCTTTAAATTTTTTTAATATTAATATGTATATGAGAAAGTTGAAATCCATTAAAAGATTTCTACTTGCATCATCTTTGGTAATAAATGAGAAGTTTGCTTCGTATTACTTCTCATTTTGTACAATAAACAACCCAATAAATATAAATATAAATATATATACTTATTTATATTTGCCATATTGAACGGTAGCGAAGAATCTAATTTGTTAAAAACATAAGATCCTTCACTGTCGTTCATGATGACAAGCCAACATATTATATATTTGCAATATCTTTTCTGTATTGCATTTTATCAAAACTTATTTTAGGGATATTTTTATAAACTTTTTCTCTTGCTTCTTCAATTGTTTTACCAAGTGCAGTTACAGCTAAAACCCTTCCGCCGTCAGTTAATACTTTTCCATCCATTAGCTTTGTTCCACCATGGAATATTATTATATCATCATCAACATCATCAAGGCCAGTAATATTTATTTCTTTTTCATAATACTCAGGATATCCGCCGGATGCAAGTATTACTGTTACACTTTTTTCCTGTTTCCATTGTAAATCTTCTTCTGATAAATGTCCATCTATACATTTTTCCATTATATCTAACAAATCTGATTTAAGTCTTGGAAGTATTACTTCAGTTTCAGGATCACCAAAACGAGTATTATATTCTAAAACTTTTGCTTCATCCCCTGTAATCATAAGACCAACAAATAAAATACCTTTAAAATCTATATTTTCATTTTTAAAACCATTTAATGTTGTATCAAGGATATTTTCTTTAATATAATTTCTTAATTTATCAGTATATATAGGATTTGGTGAAAAACATCCCATGCCCCCAGTATTTAAACCAAGATCATTATCAAGTGCTCTTTTATAATCACGGGCACTTTCCATAGGTATAATTTTATTGCCATCTACAAAACATAAAAGTGATGTTTCGGTTCCGCTTAAAAATTCTTCTATAACTACTGTTGCTCCAGCATCCCCAAATTGCTTATCTTCCATGATATTTTTAATAGCTTTTTCTGCAACCTTTAAACTCTCACATATTAAAACACCTTTTCCAGCAGCAAGTCCATCAGCCTTTACAACTATTGGTGTATTAAAATGTTTTAAACCATTTAAAGCTTCTTTGGCATCAGTGTACACTTCATATTTAGCAGTTGGAACCTCATATTTTTCCATAAAATATTTAGAATATGATTTACTTCCTTCTAATTTTGCACCTTTTGCATTAGGTCCGAATGCTCTTATGTTTTTTTCATTTAACATGTCGACTAATCCTGAAACTAAAGGTCCTTCTGGTCCTATAACTGCTAAATCTATTTTTTCATTTACTGCAAATGAAACTATATCATTTAAATTCTCCGAATTAATATTAATACATTCCGCTAATTTGCCTATACCTGCATTACCAGGAATACAGAATAGTTTAGAAATTTTTTCACTTTGTTTAAGTTTGTAACAAATAGCATGTTCTCTTGCACCGTTTCCAACAACTAATACTTTCATAATTTCCTCCAAAAAAATATTAATGTTTAAAATGTCTCATATTTGTAAAAAGCATTGAAATATTGTAATTGTCACATGCTTCTATGGAGTCATTATCTTTAATGGAACCACCCGGCTGAATTATAGCAGTAATTCCTGCTTGTGCAGCTGCTTCAACACAATCTGAAAATGGGAAAAATGCATCTGAAGCAAGACTTGCTCCTTGTAAAATATCTTTGCCAAGTGATTCGACCGCATGTTCAATTGCTTGTTTGCAAGCCCAAATACGATTTACCTGTCCAGGTCCAACTCCTATGGATTGACCATTTTTAACTATTACAATAGCATTTGATTTTGTATGTTTTACAATTTTCCATGCCATTAACATATCTTCTAATTCCTGTTTTGATGGTTCTCTTTTAGTAACTGTTTTTAATTCACCTTCAGTAAGTTTTGAATCGATAGTTTGAACTAAAATGCCACCAGCAACCTTTTTAAGGTCATAAGAGTTTTCATTTTGTTTTTGCATTATATTTTCTATTTTTAATAATCTTATATTTTTCTTTTGTTTTAATATTTGTAGAGCCTCTTCAGTAAATGATGGAGCAACAACTATTTCAATAAATATTTTATTTATTTCGACCGCAGTTTTTTCATCTATTTCTCTGTTAGCAACTATTATTCCACCGAACACTGATGTAGGGTCTGCTGAATATGCTTTTATATAAGCATCATAAATATTATCAGCTGTTCCAACACCACATGGATTTGAATGTTTGCATCCAACAACAGTTGGTTCTTCAAATTCTTTTAAAAGTTCTAAAGCTCCATTTGTATCATTTATATTATTAAATGATAATTCTTTTCCATGAAGCTGTTCTGCAGATGTTAAAAGTCCATTATTTTTACTAATTTCTTTATAAAAAGCTGCTTTTTGATGAGGATTTTCACCATAACGCATATCTTGAACTTTTTCATAAGTTACGGTAATAGTTTGAGGAAGTTCATAATCTTCTCTTTGCTTTTTCATATATTCAGCAATTAAAGCATCATAGCTTGCAGTATGAGCAAATACTTTTGAACAAAGATAAAATTTAGTGTCTAAAGAAACTTGCCCTTCATTTGTTAATTCTTCTATAACCTTGTTATAATCCATTGGATCTATGACAACAGCAACATCCTGATAATTTTTAGCAGCAGAACGAAGCATTGTAGGTCCGCCTATATCTATGTTTTCAATTGCTTCTTCTCTTGTAACATTGTCCTTTAGAATTGTTTGCTTAAAAGGATATAAATTAACAACAACTATATCTATTGTTTCTACATTCAATTCTTTTAATTGCTTCATATGTTCAGGATTATTTCTTATAGCCAACAATCCAGCATGGATATTTGGATGAAGGGTTTTTACTCTCCCATCCAAGCACTCAGGAAATCCTGTTACATCAGAAATTCCTATTACATTTATGCCAGCATCACATAGTGCTTTATGGGTTCCTCCAGTAGAAATTATTTCAACTCCTAATTTTTGAAGTTCTTTTGCAAATTCAACTATTCCTGTTTTATCTGAAACGCTTATTAAAGCTCTCATTTATTGACTCCTTTATAGTAGCAATGATTGATAATAATTGCTATTTTATTTTTACTTTTCTTCCTACAACTTCAATTTTATTTTCGCAATAATATTTTAAAGCTAATGGTAAAAGTTTATGTTCAACTTCTAGTATTCTTTCTTGCAAAGTTTCAGCCGTATCATCATAATGAACGCTTACAGATTCTTGAAAAATAATTGGGCCATTGTCTGCTTCTTCATTGACAAAATGAACTGTTGCCCCACTTAATTTAACTCCATAATTTATTGCTGCTTCATGTACTTTAAGTCCATAATATCCTTTACCACAAAATGAAGGTATTAATGATGGATGGATATTTATAATTTTGTTGCTATATGTTTCAATAAATTTATTTGTTAGTATTTTTATATAACCTGCTAAAACTACTAGCTCTACACCATGACTTTTGAGTTCTTTTATAATAGCTTCATTATATTCTTCTATGTTAGAATAACTTTTTTCATTTATAAAAACTGCATCTATATTATGATTTCTTGCTCTTTGTAATCCATAAGCATTTTCTTTATTAGAAATAACTACTTGTATTCTTCCATTTATAAAACCTGATTCTGCACTATTTATAATGGATTGTAAATTTGATCCAGAGCCTGACACTAAAATACCAATTTTTATTTGTGGCATATTTTAAGAGCTCCTTCTCGTTTAACAGTTTTACCTATTATTACAGGTTTTTCGAATCTGCTTTTTAAATAATTCATTACATCATTTGAAATTTCAGGGCTAACTGCCATTACCATTCCTATTCCCATATTAAATGCAGAATACATTTCATCTATATCCACATTTCCTTCTCTTTGCATTAATTTAAATATAGGAAGAACGTCAATATCTTTAGTATCAATATCAGCAGTTATTCCTTCTGGAAACATTCTTGGAATATTTTCGTAAAAGCCACCGCCCGTTATATTTGATAAACCTTTTATTTCATATTTAGAAATTAAGTCAAGTATTAATTCAACATATATTCTTGTTGGTGTTATCAATGCATCACCTAATGTAGAGCTAAGTTCATACACATATTCATTTACATTATAATTTTTATGATCGAAAAATATTTTTCTTACTAATGAATAACCATTAGAATGAATTCCACTTGATGGAATTCCTATTAAAATATCTCCATCAACAATTGTAGAGCCATTTATTATTTTCTTTTTATCAACTATACCAACGCAAAATCCTGCAATATCATATTCTCCATCACCATAAAGACCTGGCATTTCTGCAGTTTCTCCACCTATTAAAGCAGCCCCCGCTTTAATACATCCGTTAGCTACACCCTTAACTATATCGGATGCTTTTTTAGGATCTAATTTACCTGTTGCAATATAATCTAAGAAAAATAATGGTTTAGCACCTTGACATATAACATCATTAACGCACATGGCAACTGCATCTTCACCAATTGTATCATGTTTATCAGTTTTAAATGCTATCATTAATTTTGTACCAACACCATCAGTTCCAGAAACTAAAACTGGTTCTTCATACTCATCTTTATTTAATGCAAAAAGTCCGCCAAATCCTCCAATGTCAGACACGACACCTTTTGTATATGTTTTTTTTACATAATCTTTTATAAGTCTTACAGTTTCATATCCTGCATGTATATCTACGCCAGAATCTTTATATGTTAATTTATCAGACATG
>DIVM01000099.1 GCA_002435835.1 Firmicutes bacterium UBA6132 | reverse complement strand
TATGTCAAAATAAAATTCGCTTTCACTGCTGAGACTTTTATTATAACTTTCATTTAATGCTGCATTTAATTTTTGCCTATCGTTTTCATCATCTTTATTAAATAAATAAAATTCATCATCATGCCAGTATGAATCAAATGTTGCATTAAATTTTTTAATCATATCTTTTGAAGTATATTCAGATATTTTCAAATTCCACTCTAATCCACTTGTAAGAGCAGCATTTGATAAATTGGATGAGCCAATATAAGCTGTAGAAAATCCCGTATTTCTATAAAACATATAAGACTTTGAATGGAGCCTTGTACGTTTTGTATCGTATGAAATTTTTATTTCTGTATTTGGTAATTTGGATAATTCGAGAATTGCCTTGTAGTCGGATGCCCCCATATATGAGGTCGTTATGATTCGTAATTTTTTGTCTAAGGTAAACTCTTTTAGTGCTTCATATATTTGAACTATGCCGCTCCATTTTATAAATGAAACAAGCATATCTATGCTGTCAGCTGTTTTTATTTCTTTTGCTAATTCACTTCCAAGTGAAGGTTCGTTTTTAGCCCCTGTAAACAAAGAATCAGCAGCTATTGAAGTTATTGGTCTTACATTTTTATTTTCATAATTATTTATGAGTGCAGTATTTTCTTTGTCCAATACAGCAAGCAGCAATTTTGCATTTTCATTGATGATGTTTTCGCCGTAATCGTCTAAATTAAGTTCATATTTCAGAAGATTAATTATTTTATTGCACACTTCGACCTGCTTATTTAGCTTGTCGTCACCTGCAACATTGTTGAACGCTTTTTTTATTATTATTGACATATATTTAGATAAAACCGAGCTTCCTTCGTCTTTATCTATTTTTTCATCATAATGTTTTATTTTGTTTTCTTGAAGTTTTTTAATTTCTTCATCCAAAAAATTATTTATTACTGATTCGTAAATACCATTTTTTAATGTCATAGTTAATCCCCAATTAATAAATATATTCAATCCCCATTATATACACGGTAAATTATAACATATTTTTACCAATTATTACAAGAAAACATTTTTATATTTACGATTTATAACTACAAAATAAATTGTTATAATAATCAAAAGCAGTCGACCACCTTTAAGTGATAAACTGCTTTCATACAAACATCAAAAGTTATACTATTTCATTGATGGAATTAGAAAAGTTCAAAAATAAAAAAAGAGCTGCTAAGGCTCTACTTTTATGTATATCTGTTATAACTTACTCAAACTTTAATGTTCCAAATCTATAAAACAAATAACATAATAACATATAACATATTATTGAATTAGTTAATAATAAACCCATTTTAAAATGCCTTTCCTTTCTAAATAATTAACCATATTGTCCCTACAAAACATTATCTTGTTGCATTTAATGTTCCATATAGTCTGTTTTTTTATAGTATATCATTTCCATTTCAATGAGTCAAAGTATTTTCCTGATTTTCCTAATTAATTAAGTGTAATCGATTTCAAATCAAAGTATTAATAATTAAAATAAGAAAATTACTTATTAAAATAAGTTGATTTTCTTTCAAGATAATAATCGCCAATAAGATTTTTGGATATAAGTCTATTTTGTAATGGTAAAGCAACTTTATAACATGCTAACGCCCTCTGATATAAAAAGTTATTCTAAAAGTCTATTTGATAAATTAAATTAATAGCACGTTGTATAATACTGCAGGAATACGACTTAAGCAATTTTATATTTTTAGGTTTATCCACATTAAATTAATCTATAAAAATTCCATTATTTATGGTAAAATTAATCATATTTGATTATGAAATTATGCTTACAAATAATCATGTATTATTAACTGATGTAGAAAAATCCAACCTTATTTAGGAGAAACATATTATGTCAAAAACATATTTTAACCCAGGCTGTGCTTTAAGTATTTATAAGCCTGAAATGGAAAATACGATATTAAAATTTTTGAATCAAAATTACGGAGATGTTACATTGCATAAAATATGTTGCCGCCATGAACCACAACTTGATGCAGGCTCGTTAATTATCAATTTATGTGCTGGATGCGATAGGCGTTTTAGGAATTTATATGATGGTATTACAACAATATCCCTGTGGGAAGTGCTTGATGGGTTAAATACATTTCATTATCCAGATTATAAAGGCTTGAAGATGTCGGTACATGATGCATGCCCTGTACGTGAAAAACCACAGGTGCATGAGGCTGTACGAAATTTGTTAAACAAAATGAACATTGAAGTTGTGGAAACCAAATTTTGTGGTACACGTTCCATATGTTGTGGAGATGATTTTTATCCTACATTACCCGTTGAACTTGTTCAACAAAAAATGAAAGAAAGAGCTGATTCAATGCCTTGTAATGATGTTTGTGTATATTGTGTTTCCTGTATTAAATCAATGTATATTGGTGGTAAGTCTCCAAGACATTTGATGGATCTTCTGATGAATGAATCTACTGAGCCACAGATATATGATACTGCTCATTGGCATGAACAACTACAAAATTATATTGATAAGCATTAAAACTTAGTTAAATTCAAAATATACATTTCATAATAATTAATTCCATAATTCATAAACTTATTATTAATTGAATAACATTTCAATATAGCCATTTAATTATTGGAGGTAATGATGGGATACTATGTAGCTGTAGAGCCAAATGTAAAAGTTTATGTAGAAGATATAAATCAAGAGGGAAATAAAACCATTGTGTTTTTGCATGGTTGGCCTGGAAGCCATAAATTATTTGAATATCAGTTTGATGAACTTCCTAAAAGAGGATACAGATGTATTGGAATAGATCAAAGGGGATTTGGTAAATCTGATAAGCCATGGGGAGGATATGATTACAATCGGTTAGCTGATGATGTTAGATGTGTAGTTGAAACATTAAAACTGCAAAATTTTACATTGGCAGGGCACTCAACTGGTGGAGCAATCGCTATTAGATATATGAGCAGGTATAATGGATATGGTGCATCAAAACTTGCCCTTTTTGCAGCAGCAGCTCCAAGTCTTATAAAACTTCCTAATTTTCCATATGGATTAGACAAGGAAACTGTACTGAACATTATTGAGGGAACATACACTGATCGCCCAAAAATGCTAAATGATTTTGGAGATATATTTTTCTTTAAGCATATAACTAAGCCATTTTCAGATTGGTTCTTTCAATTAGGCTTGCAAGCAGCGGGTTGGTCAACTGCTGCTATCGCAAATACTTGGTTAAATGAAGAATTGTTTTATGATTTAGGAACTATAAATGTTCCAACATTAATTATTCATGGAATTCATGATAAAGTTGTACCGTTTGACCTGGGTGAAGTACAAAGACGGAGTATTAAAAATTCAAATCTAATACCATTTCAATTCAGCGGTCATGGTTCATTCTACGACGAGCGAGAAAAATTCAATGAAGAACTGATGAAGTTTGTTGAAAAATAAAGTATAATATGTAAAAAAAATTGACTATTCATTTAAAACATGATAGTCAATTTTTTTATATAAATTTCCGATTAATCTTTTAGGTCCAATTAATACTGCTATATTATATTACTATTTTTACTTCAGTTCCATCTTTTGCTTTTACATCTACCAAATTTAAGCCTTTATATGTCTTTAATACATCCATGCTTTTTCTCAATTCATTAAAATCAATGTTTTCAATATAAGGTCTTTGCTCATCCGGAATATATTTTCTCGCAATCTGAACTCCAAATCCACCCATACTAAGACCAGCTTTCACGAGCCATATGGGCGCAGGAATCTTAAAATGCCATCCATTATTTTGTTTTATATAAATTATCAACTTTCAAGTTCCTTTCATTGGATAAATTGTGATCATACCATATACATTATTCTATTATAACTTCAACGATATCCCCGTTACCACTTTTCACATCAACTATTTTCCCTTCAAGTCCTGAGTCAATGGCCTCCATAATCATTTTTATATCGATTCCTTCTTGCTCCGAAACACCAGGAATCTTAATATTATTCACAGCATTTCCAATGGCTTTTAAAAATTTAACCGGAATGTTCACGTTAACATTATCCTCATTAGCAGATAATACTTTAACCTTAAGCATTTTGTCAGCATTTCCTGAAACTGATAATTGATGTTTATTAGTTTGAGAATTTAGAATCTCGATAAGTTCTGCAGCCTTATCTGCATCAATTTTTCCTTCTTCAACCATTGTTAAAATTCTTTTGATTTCTTCCTTCATAATATTTCCACCCTTTCAAATTTTATTTTCTTTCATCATAACTACAGCCTGCTCCGCTGTGATTTCACCTTTTTCAAGCATATCAATTATTTCGCTGTTATTCACGGCAGTCTTTTTTATCACTGTATAGCCAAGTGCAGAAATGACCTCATCTAATTTCGATCTTACTGTAGGATAGGATATGCCGAGCTCTTTTTCAACATCTTTTATATTACCTCGGCACATAATAAAAACTTGCATAAATTTAAGATGTTCTTCATCTAAATAATCAAACTTAGATAGTTCAAAGTCATTTTCAATTACAGTACCACATTTATTACATCTAAGTTTTGCAACCCTTAGTTTTGAACTACATATTGGACATTTGCCAATTACTTTATATGCCATAATCATCCTCTCCTTTACTATATTAACACCATAACACAAAATATTAAATAAATCAAGCGTAAAATTAATTTTATTAATTTTTATATTGATAAAATTAATTCATGTTAATTCATTTATTAATTTTATCAATTACATTGTAATATATGCAAATAAATCAGGTGTTTTTCTTTTGTATCATTTGGTGCCAAACCATATAACTAAAAAATGAGCTTTGAAGTGCTAAACACTTTGAAGCTCATTTTGTTTTTCATATTTTACTTAAAGAAAATAGCCGAAATTAAAAAATTAGTACCATATTTTTCATTTGATATTATACCGCTTTCGGACCATTTACCAAATCCAGCCTCAACTGCTAAGGGTCTTAAATCTCCATAAATAGAAAATACACCTTTTGTCCACACTTTTTTATAACCATTATCTTCAATTAGTTTTTTTATTTCTTTTAAGTTTTGATTAGCTAACTTATTTACTTTTAGTGTATCTTTTGTAACATTAAAAAAATCTTTATAAAACAATGTACTTTTACAATAATGGGCAAAAACAATACAATTAACATTATTACTAATTACTATATTGCCTTTTAATATAACTTTATATTTTTCACTTATTTCATATGCCTTATTAATTAAATCACTGTTTTTCATTTGACACCTTATTGTTTTTATTATTAGTTTTATAATAGTCTTCAACTTTATAATTTATAATAATTTTGCCAATAAAATATCTTATATACATATGCATTTTGATTTTTATGGTTAAAACATAAAACCTATAAAAAGCCAAGATTAAATAAATAATCCTGGCTTTTACATCATATATTGTGTTTTATATTTTTAAATTTGTTAGAATGGCCCAAGATTAATAGCTACTCCAATTGTTACCAAAATAGCACTTACTGTCATTATAATAGCAAACAGTGGAGCAAAAAATTTGAACCATCTATAATAAGGTATTCCTGCAACCATCAATATAGCAATTAAAGAACCATTTGTTGGATATATGAAATTAGAGAATCCATCACCAAATTGACTTGCTAAACATGCTACTTGTCTTGTAACTCCAGCCATATCAGCAAGGGGCACTATTATTGGAATAGTTATTACAGCTTGCCCACTTCCTGAAGGTACAAAGAAGTTTATTATAGTTTGCATTGCTAACAATAAAACTGCGGTAAGCTTTGGCGAATGTCCTATAACTAACTTAGATAGTGTAGATATAATAGTATCTATTATGAGAGCTTCTTCCATTACATAGAGAATTGCCCTAGCAAACAGCATTACCATCCCTGCATAGAATAAATCTTTCATACCTTCACCAAAGAATTCACAAATTTTATCAATATTTAGTCCATATGCTATTCCTACTGCGAATCCTAATGCCACGAAAGTTGCAGCTATTTCAGGGAAATCGAAACCTAATTTGATTGTTCCATAGATTAAAAATGCAAATACTGTTATAAATGCTATTCCAGCTCTAATTAAAGCAGGAGTAAACATTGGTATATCCCCATCAAAAGCTTTATATTTTGATTCAATGCCATGCATAACCGATTTAGTAGGATCTTTTTTTATTTTATTAGCATACATCATTAGATATATGTAGCTTACTATTAATATTACCACAAAACATATTGCTCTATACCATAATCCTGAATATATAGGTAATTCAGCAATTTTATGGGCTATAGCCGTAAATAATGGATTAGTCATTGCAGCACCAAAACCTGCACATGCTGACAGCATTACTATTGATGCTCCTGTTACAATATCATATCCAAGTGAAAGAACTAAAGGTATAACCATTGGAAGTATTACTACACTAAGTTCCCACATACTTGTAAATGCTACTTGTGTACCAATAACTGCCATTAAAACAAACGCTACAATATAAAAAGGTGTATTTCTAAGTTTATACGCCAATACTTTTAAAGCAGTTTCCATTAATCCAATACCATTTACAACTCCAAAAGCTGCTCCAGCAAAGAAAATCATACCCATTAAGCTTGCTGCATTTTTAAATCCATGGTAAAAGGACAGGAAAAATGTAGTAATACCAACTTTTTCTTTTTCCACAACTTGAAATGAATCAGGGTTTACAATTGTTCTTCCATCAAACTGAACTCTTTCATAAACTCCACTTGGTACAAAATTTGCTATAATAGTTACTATAATTAAAACGATCAATAAAAGTGTAAATGGATGAAGCAGTTTACTTTGCTCTTTTTTATTTGATTTTTCCATAAGCTCCTCCTTATTAAATAGGACTATTTTTTATTTTTCATTATTTGAGCCATAACATTTATCATTGTCATTGCAGCCACTCTAGTTGTAGTTGCAGCTGGGTCATATTGTGGAGCTACCTCAACTAAGTCAAAACCTATTACATCAACTTTCTTACATATTCCCTCAATTAATTCAGTATATTGATTATAATAAAGTCCTCCTGGTGATGGTGAACCTACTCCTGGTGCAATAGATATATCGTATCCATCTATATCTAACGACAAGAAACATTTTCCTCCTGCTGGTATTTTATCCAATACCCACTCTGTACCATTATCATGAACCTCTTTTGCAGTAACTAATACTGAACCGTATTTTTTTGCATCCATAAAATCTTCTCTTTTACTTGAGCCAAGACCCCTTAAACCAATTTGATACATATTTCCAATATGATCCATTTCAGATAGTCTTCTCATAGGACTTCCATTTCCATATCTTTGAGGTCCAACATTATTAGTCCAATCTAAGTGAGCGTCTATATGAATAATATTTATAGTTTCTCCTAAGCATTGTAGCGCTCTTCCTGTAGGTATAGTTATAGAATGATCACCACCCATTATAGCAGGAATAGCTCCCTTTTCCAAAATCTTTCTAACTGAATATTCGATACTGTCAAATGAGTACTCAATATCTCCATGTAAAACGTCTGCATCACCGCAATCAACAATTTTAATTGGAGCTGCTAAAATTTGTTCATCATTTTCAGGATCATAAAATCCAACATCTCCTCTTGCATAATGAGTTGAAACTTCTCTGATTCTTCTAGGTCCTAATCTACTTCCAGATAAAAATCCTATTCCAGTATCATAAGGCACCCCTAAAATTGCAATATCAGCATCTAATTCATCTAAATTATTGCATATAGGGTATTTGGCAAACGAGCAAATACCAGTAATTGGCTGATTCAATCTTTTTCTTTCTTCCATTACATCCTCCTTAAATAATTTTGTATTATGATTTGAATCATTTTATATTTATTGCAAATGTTTTTAAATAATCTTTTTAAGTGAATTATTTGCATTTTGTTTAAATTTTAAGGATAATGTTTACAAATGCTTTAATTTTTTATTTATTGAAATTTTTAGGGTGTTATTATATAATATATTAAAATTATGTAACATAAGGAGACAAGTTTAAATGGATGATATCAGTTATAAAATTTTAACTTTATTACAATCTGATTCAAGAATGACTTATACTCAAATCTCAAAAGAAGTAAATATGAGCATTCCATCTGTTAAAGAAAAAATCAATAAAATGTTAGATAATGGAATTATCAAAAATAATACCATTGAAGTTGATTTTAATAAATTAGGAAGAAATATAAGGGCAGTTATATGCATAGACGTTAAGTTTAATAGATATGACAATTTTGTAAACTTTTGTTCAAATAATCCATATGTTACAGAATTCTACAGAGTTTTAGGACCTTATAACGCAATAATTATTGTTGCTATAGAAGATACTGATAAACTAGAAAAATTTATAGATAAGATTAAAGCTTACGGTGCATGTCTTACTTCAGTTTTGACATCTACTCATTTTAAAAATAAAATATTGCCTGTGACTGAATAGTCCTCAAATGCAATTTGCAACAAAAACTCCTGCCATTATAAGCTAACGGGTTTACTTTGGTACTATAAAAGTGTAATTGTAACACTCAAAAAAGAGTGAAGCATTGAACTTTTATTTTATGTTAAAAATCATCTCTTTATTGTGACAGAGCCAAATTATATTAAAAAAACCGAAACCAAAAGTCAGTTTGGTCTTTTTTGATATAGTGATATCATTTAATTTTTTATCATTTTACTTATTTATAACCATTATTTATCCATTTGCAAGAATTTTTAAGCTTTATCAACAGATGATTTGCTTTTTTCAAAAATTAATCCACAAATTATTGATGTTAATGGGGATACCAAGACGAGGCCAAGACATCCAACGAATGTGTGGAGTATTTCTGCAGCAATTTCTTTGGAATTTAAAATGTTCATCATTGGTGTACCCTGTGCCATGTACACCATCATAATAGTTATATAGCTTCCCATATATGCAAGGAGCAATGTGGTAGTTTGACTGCCAACTACAGATTTTCCAATATTGAGTCCTGACATTATTAGATTTGTCTTAGTAACACTTGGATTGTTATTAATGATTTCTTCAAGGGCTGATGAAATATCTATTGCTAAATCAAGTATTGCACCTGAACTGGCAAGATATATCCCAGCTTGAAAGATGGTAGTTAAGTCAAGATTCATGTACCCAGCATATAAAAGTGATTCCGCACCTTCCATTACTGCCCCATGTATATTGAATAAATTGCCAAAAACAATTGCCAAAACACATGTGGCTAAAGAACAAGTAACAGAACTTATAATGGCCGCATAAGCCTTTTTAGAATAGCCTGCCACTAATAATAGCGTAACAATTGTAAGTATATTTCCAACAATTAATGCAACTACTAATGGGTTATAACCATAAAGCATTGCAGGTATTAAGACCTTCCATATGCTTAGCAGTGCAAAGGCAAAGGAAAGCAATGTACGAACTCCTGTAAATCCTGAAAATATGATTATTGCAACAGCAAATACACCAATTAAAAATATTTCCTTGTCTATACGATAATGATCTATCATATTTGCAAAATTAATATTGTTATTTTCATCAAACCCTATTAGTACCCAAGCTGTATCCCCCTCTTTGAAAATCTTATCAGCAGATAATCTGCCCGTAAGCATATTGTTAGCCTCAACTCTTTCTCCCTTATGAGATCCTGTCTCTATTTCTATTAAGGCGCTTTGGTCACCTAATTTAAAAAATCCTGAGGTTTGTATACCCATGTTATTGACGAATATAACTTTAGCTCGTACTCCTTCAGTAAATAAATATTCTTGTTTCTGAAACCCTGTAGGCAAATTTATAAGAATTGCTATTACTATCAATAAGGTTATAATAAAAACTGATTCTTTTCTATTAACATTTTTAAGCATATGAAATGGTACTCCTTTCATTTAAATAAGGCTGGAATAATTTCCAGCCTTACACTTCATTGAAAATTCAAATTATTTTTCAAGTCTTGTAGCTTCTACTATTTTATCATATACTTCTGTATTATCATATGCACCGATAAATAACTCTGATCTTGCACCTGTTGCATATACTGGAACCGGTACTCCAGTGTGAGAATATGATGTCCAACCTATACCAGCTTTGTTGTTTATTATATGAGTTAATGTTACTGAAATTGGATTATAACCACCATATAATAAAGCTGTTTCTTCATTTTTAGTAGGTTTTTCTTTCATTGTTTCAGCAAATGCTTTTTCTAATTTAGCTACTTCGCTGTCTGAAAGCTCAAGAGCCATGTATGATTTAGCAGCTTGATTATCTTTAGCTTCAGCATCCGTAAATTCGTTCTTCAATCCAAAATTTTCAGTTATTGCTGGCATTAATTCTTCAAATGTTAAGACATCTTCGTCTTTTTCAATCATTTCATCAACTAATTCATCAAATGCTACATAAGACATCTTTTGGTTTTCTAAAATGTTAAATGCTATATCATATCCAGTTGTTGCTTGTCCTATAGTCATACCACCTGTTTCATGGTCACCTGTTACTATTATTAAAGTATCTTTAGGATGCTTTTTACCAAAGTCTATAGCTACTTGTACAGCTTCTTCAAATGCTACAACATCACCTATATTTGCTTTGGCATCATTAGCATGACCTGCCCAGTCAATTTTTCCTGATTCAGCCATCATGAAAAATCCTTTATCATTTTTATTGTAAAGAACATCAATACCCTTTTTAACGAAATCGGCAAGAGTTAAATCTCCTTCTTTGTTGTCAATTGCATATGGCATAGCACCACCATCTTGAACAGCAGGAGTCACTGCATATACTTTTCCTGATTTATTGTTTAAAGTTAAAATATCTTCTTTAGTGTTTACTACTTTATAACCTTTTTCCTCCATTACTTCATAAGCATCTTTTTGATCCTTATTTTTTCCTGTTGGTTGGTTTATAGTACCGCCACCAAAGTAATCAAATCCAGAATCTGCCATTTGCATAGCTATATCATAATAGCTGTTTCTGGAAGGCACATGTGCATAGTAAGCTGCTGGTGTTGCATGGTTTATAGTTACTGTAGAAACAATACCAACGNNTCTTTAATCTTTCAGCAATAGTTTTCGGAACATCTTTACCATCAACATTTTCTGTTTTATTTCCTGCTATGTTTCCTAAAGGCTTCAATCCTAAAGTTCCGCTCCATGTTTTAAATCCTGATGAAAGTGAAGTTGCTGTTGATGCTGAGTCTGGTGCAAATGATGTTGCATCCTGAGTAGTTTGATATCCTACTGCTTCAAAGTCTTGGAAATTCATTTCGTCTAAATTTAAGTTGTTATGCTCATTAGTCCCACCGTAAATTTGTGCTGAATTAACTTGTACTGCTGACATACCGTCTCCAATAAACATAAATATGTACTTAGGAGTTTTTCTGGAATTTGATAAAGAATAATCAATTGCATTGCTTTCTTGTATCGTTAGTTTTGGTTGTGCATCTACAGAAGCAAAGCCTGTAAATGTTCCAGCAATTATTGCTACTGATAATAATGCCGCTATTACTTTTTTCATTTTTTCCTCCGAATATTTTTATTTCATACAAGTCTTATAATAAAGAGTAAATATAAAATGCAAATATTACTTTTGTAAAATGGAGGTAATTTTTCCGTTACATTACTCGATCACTTGCAGTTAATATAACATCTTCTATATTCCAAACATCAACCTGATAAATAACCTGACTAAATCCGAATACTTACGTTGGTTAATTGAAATTCTACATCCCGAATTCATAACAAGCTGGTGATTTGACCGGTCTATCTTTTTAACATTGTACAAATTAATTATATATCCCTTTAAACAGTCTGCGAAATATTCTTCCGGCAATTCTTTTTTCAAGTCTTTAATAGAATCGGTGATTTCCTCTGTTTCATTATTCTTTAAAAAAATAATAGTTTTATCATTAATCCATTGACAATATTCAATATCACCGTAGGAAACAGCTCTAACAGTTGTCTTTGTATTAATTACATATACTCCCCGCGGGCAGTTGTGATAATCTTCATTAAATATGATTTCATTAATTTTCTCAGTATTCAGTGGTAAATCTGTCCAACCAACAGTTTGACTGCTGAAATTTTCTAAATGGTTCACTAAATTTCTTTTTATATAATTTATTCTATTTTCTTCACAAAACAATACTATATTATATTCACTATATCTGTCTGTGAAATTTTTAAGAACATTTTTCTTTGCCATAATACATCTAATATCTGATTCCATTTTTAAATCATTGAAATATTTTTTCAAAGACGCTTTTATTTGCTTTTTTTGATTTGAATCGCTGGAGTAAATTCCTATCTTAATCATATAATCATCCCTTAAATTTAAATTTATATTTATGTAATTATATAATTGGAATTTTCCTTTTTTAGCGAAAATCCATATAGCCTTTAATTTTTAAAGCAAATATTAGTTTTTTTATCAACATTATCAAAAAAAATTGCGTTTCATCTTGATTAGACTTACATTTATAATTTATATTATTAATTAATTTTTATTTTTATTCATTTT
>DIVM01000200.1 GCA_002435835.1 Firmicutes bacterium UBA6132 | reverse complement strand
TTGAAAGTTTCATAGATATATATCAAGAGATTGCATCTGAAATTGGAATAAAATTTGATCATTCAGTTTTTAATGCTGAAATAATAACTAATATATTAAACTTAACTGCTAATACTCAAAAGATATCTAATACATGGTTAAAAGCAGCTAATGTTAATGAGTTTTTAAGTAAAGCTAAAATATATCAAGGTATGTGTGATGAATATTTTAATATAAAAGATAATTTAAATCACAGATACTCAAAGAAAGTTTTTAAATTATCCTATGAAGAAATTACAGCATATATTGAAAAAGAAATTAATAAAGTGAAGTTGCATATTAATTTAAAAAATTATAATTCAAATAAAGATATAATATTAAATGCTGAAAATATAATTAATGAATGTGAAGAAATAAAAACACATTTTAACGAAATAATAAGTTTAAGTGCAAATATTTGCGATATTGTAGGCTTAGATGAACCTATTATTTCAGATGATTTAGTAAAATTAAATGAACTTATATCATTAATAAAAGAAAATCCCCTTCCAACTGATAGGTGGTTTAATGAAGTACAGATAAATGATGTAATGAAAATTTTAAATGACGGATCTGAACGTCAGTTAAATTTAAAAAATAAAACTTTAAATATAACTAAAAATTATGAAATGCAAATTATTAAAGAAAATCAAGATGAACTTTTAAAAAGATTAACTTTAAGTTATGAAGATATACTAAATTTGATTGCTAAGAAATACAACATAAATGAAATTAAAAATGTTGATAAAAAAAACATATATGAATTTATAAACAATGATATTAAAGAGCTTAACGAAAAAAATGTAATACTTGAAAATGCCTATATTTCAGCATCTAAAATAGCAGAAATGTTTGAGTTTAAAGAAATTAAAAAAATTGAAAATTTAATTTCTTTAGGTAAATTATTGAATTTAATAAATGAAAGTCCAAGGCCTGCTGCATCATGGTTTGATAGTTATAAAGATTCTATTATAGACAAATTAATTATGGATATCAAAAGGAAATTAAACCAAGCGGAAGAAATGTCAAATGTTATTCTAACTAAATATAACAATGACATATTTAATGTGGACTATAAAGGTATTTTATCACGCTTTAATTTAGAATATGTTGGCTTTAAAAAACATATTAAACCAAGTTACAAATTTGATAGAAAAATAATTATTGCATGTAGTAAAGACCAAAATTCCAAAATTACTGATGAAGAAATAATTTCTTTATTAAATGATATATCAGTTGTAAAAGAAAATAAAAAGTGGTTAGAAGATCAAGACCAATTGATTAAAGTATCCCTTGAACATTTATATAATGGTCAGTTTACAAATTGGGAACTTATAGAAAAGTCAAGGGAAAATTTTAAGGATTTAAAAAAATATTTTATTAATTACCAAATTCCACACAATTTAAAATTAATATTACTGGAAGATAATTTTAATTCTATAAAAGATCATTTTATTAATTTAAACGAAATTACATTAACAGAAACCTTTAACACTATTTCGGAAATTATGAGAATTGACTTGCAAAAGGTTGAAATAACTGAGATTCTAAATGAAATTAATTTTATTTTAAAAAGTTCAAATGAAATAAAAAATGACATAGATATAATAAATACATATAAAATAAATAATTTTAATAATGATAAATTAGAAGATTTAATATATTTACTTAATGAAATAGCGGAAGTTAAGGATATTAATAATTGGTTTAAAACTAACAATTATTTACTTCAAATTTATTTAGGAAATAATTATAAAGGTCAAGACACTGATTTTGATAAAATAAAAAATTCTATTGATATAGTAAATAAAATCAAAAATATTTTAAATTATGATGTGCCTGAAAAATTAAAACAAGCTTTAATAAATGGAAATATAAATAAAAATGAATTTGAATTATATAAGAAAAAGTTCGATAATGTTAAAAAAATAAATTTAGTTGAAAAATTAAGTTTAATATTGAATAAAGATAAATTAAATAATAATTTAAGTTTAAAAGAAATTACAAATTACTTAGGTGTTATAATAAATGCTTTAAATAACGCATTAAATAAATACAAGGATTTTTCTCGTTTATTAAACGCTGAATTGCCATTAGAAACAATAATGTCTGATTTGAATCGCTTAGGTAAGTTGCAAAATATAGAGCAGTTTTTTATGAAAAACGAAAAGAGTTTAAAAGAGCAGTATGATTTTTATTATGATGGTATTAATACAAAATGGGATGATTTAATAAATGCCCTTGAATTTACTATGAATTTTAATGAAATATTAATTAACTATCAATTGTCTGAAAAATTTATAGATGATGTATTAAATGACTCTAAAATTCAAAAGAAGTGTAAAGAATATTTATATGAGTTTAATAATGCAAAGTTGATGATTGATTTTGATTTTAAATGGTTTGCTGATTTATTTGAAAATTATGAATCATTATACTCACAAAATATAAATAATATTTACGATAAGATTGAAAATTGCTTAAATGTATCTTTGTTAGAAGAATATATTGATTACAAAAGAGTTAAAAGCGAATTAGTAAACATAGGGTTAGAACAATTTATAGACAAATGTGAAAATTTGAAAATAACTGGAGATTGTATATTAAACTCGTTTTTAAAAAGATTTTATAGGCTTTGGTTAGATATAGAGTTAAATAAATTTCCTAATTTATATAATTTTAGAAGCTTAAAGCATCAATCAGTGGTTGATGAATTTGTCGAGCTTGATAAATTGCAATTTGAAATAGCAAAATTAAGAATAAGGGAAATGTTGATATCAAAAATTCCTGATTATGATGTGGCTACTTCATCTGAAGATGAAATTGGTATTTTAAAACGAGAACTAAGCAAACATAAAAAATCTATGTCTTTAAGAAATCTTTTTAATGCAATACCAAATTTGCTAACAACATTGAAACCTTGTTTAATGATGTCACCATTATCAGTTAGTTTATATTTAAATTCTGATTTATATAATTTTGATGTTGTAATATTTGATGAAGCATCACAGGTGTGCACGGAAGAAGCAGTTGGAACAATTATTCGTGGGAAACAAGTAATAATAGCAGGGGATAGGTACCAGCTTCCACCAACAAAATTTTTCAGTTCTTCCTATTTAGAAAATAGCTTATATTCAAATGAAGATGATTTAGAGAAAGACGAAGAATATTATGACGATATTGATTCTTATGATTCAATTCTTGATGAAGCTTCAAATGCAATTTTAGAAAGAACTCTTAAATGGCATTATAGAAGTAGAAATGAGAATTTAATATCATTTTCTAATGAGAAAATTTATAAAAATGAACTTACAACATTTCCTTCATATAAAACAAGTTCAATAGATTTTGGTGTTGAATATGTTTATGTTGAAAATGGTATATATGACCGTGGTGGTAAGAAAAACAATGTTTTAGAAGCAAAGAAAGTTGCTGATACTGTGTTTGAACATTTTGACATGTTTCCTAATAGATCACTTGGGGTTGTAACTTTCAGTTTCGCGCAACAACAAGCAGTAGAAAATGCTATAAGACAAAAAAGACTTTCAAATCCTACATACGAACATTTCTTTTATGAAGATAAAGAAGAACCTTTCTTTATTAAAAATCTTGAAAATGTTCAAGGTGACGAAAGGGATACAATAATAATCAGTATAGGATATGCAAAAGATCTAAATGGAATAATGTATATGAATTTTGGTCCTTTAAGTTATAGTGGAGGATATAGACGTCTTAATGTTGCCATAACTCGTGCTAAATTTAATGTTAAATTAATTGGATCAATAACTCATGATGATATTAATTTAGAAAAAACAAATGCAGAGGGTGTTTTGATGTTAAGACAATACATAGATTATGCCATGAATACACAAAGTTATTTTGAAAATAAAAATAGTTCAGATACTTCTTTATTTAAATCACCATTTGAAGAAGCTGTTTACAATCTTTTAATTCAAAATGGATATTCTGTTGAAACACAGGTTGGTTTTTCAGAATACAGAATTGACATGGCAGTTAAACATCCTAAATTAAATGGATTATTTGTTTTAGGCATTGAATGTGATGGACATACATATCATAAAGCTAAAACTGTAAGAGAAAGAGATAGGTTAAGAAAATCTGTTTTAAATGATATGGGATGGAATATTTACAGAATATGGTCCACTGAATGGGTTAAAAATTATAAGTCAGAAAAAGAAAAACTATTATTAGCTGTCGAGAATTCAATAGTAAGTTTCAAAATATAATAATAATTATATAT
The DNA here is from genome assembly GCA_002435835.1 of Firmicutes bacterium UBA6132. The sequence continues at coordinate 40,000 of DIVM01000200.1, read as the reverse complement.
ATCATCTATTATATTTATACTATTTTATCAAAAACAACAAAAAAATCAAAGTTCTTAAATTATTGGTATTTTGATTTTTTTGTTATTAAAACTTGACATAACATATTAATACGTTTATAATTAAAGAAAATAATTACATATTAGTAAAATTACATATTAGGTATAATTACATTTTTATAATAATTAATTGCATATAATGACAAAGTAATTAAATTACTTTCGTTTCTAAATACTCTGTAATAGAAAAATTCTATTGTTAATATTCATTTTAAGATATTTAAATACTATAAAAAACCAAAGCCACTACCCCTGTAGTCAAATATTAAATATTTAATATATATTTTATTTGAAATAGTTATTAAATTTTAAATAAATTTATAATAAAAAAATTATAAGGAGGTTTTATGACTTTAGGAACAGTTTTATGGATAATTACAATTATAATGTGCTTATCATTCCTGTATATTTCTTTAAAATTTAAAGATGAAGCAGGATTAAGTTTTTCAAATTATGCAATAGGCGGGAAAACATTTCCTCTATATTTGATTTTTTTTACTCAGTTTGCCACAATAATGGGTGTAGGAAATTTCGTTGGTCATGCAGGAAGTGGATACGAGACAGGTTTGTCATGGATGGCTTTTATTATTGGAGAACAGGGTTCAAAAATTTTATTTGCTTTATTTATTGCTAAATTTGCAGGTAGGTTTACATTTAACACATTTCCTGAATTAATTGATGATTTAATTATTAAAGATAAACTAACAAGAGCTATGTCTGGTGTATTAGCTTCTTCTATTATGATTGCATGGGTAGGTGGACAAGGAAAAGCATTAGGAAGTATTTTTAATGTTATTACTGGAATAAATCCTATTCCAATCATTATATTGTTTTCAGCCATATTTATTGTTTACACAACATTTGGGGGAATTTATTCTGTTGTTTGGACTGACTTGCTACAAGGAATACTTGTATTAATATTTGGAACAATATTTTATATTTTTGCATTTAAAGAAGTAAATTTTTCAATTTCTGAAATTGGATTAAGATTAAATGAGTTAGGAAAAGCTGAAATGTGGCAGTTTGGAATATCTGATCCAATGAAAATAATAAATATGATTGTAACAGGTACTATTGGAATTTTAGTTGCACAGATATATTGGCAGAGATGTTTTTCGGCAAAAGATGCAAAAACAGCAAGAAATGGATTGTTATATAGTGGTATTATTGCTATTTTAGCGGTAATGCTTACAGCTTTAGTTGGTATGATAATTTATACAATAAATCAAGATTTATCTCCTACAGATGCAATGGCTTGGTTTATGATGAATCGTATTCCAGTTGCTGTAGCAGGTATGATATTTGCTTTGGTTTTAGCAGCAGGAATGTCATCAGCAGACTCGAATCTTAATTCGGCAGCTATATTAATTGTAAATGATTTAATAAGACCTTTTAAAACAGATGTTACTGATCAGCAACTTGTAAAATACGCTAAATTAGTTACAGTGGTTGTTGGAGTTTTTTCTGCTATTAGTGCAATTTTTTCAAGCTCTATCTTGGGGTTATTTTCAAAAGCATATTCAATGGCAGGGGCTGGATTGGTTCCGTTATTAATTATTGGTCTTATATGGAAAAAGGATCCAAACAGGACACATGAAAAAGGTACAAATAATAGTAGAATAACACCATGGGCTGCGAGAATTAGTATTGTTGTTGGAGCAGTTCTTAGTCAAGTAAATGCTCTTGGAAATAATAAAGTCCTTATTGCTCTTGGTGTTTCTTCTATATTGCTTGTAGTAATATCATCTTTAACTCAAACTCAAAAGTCTGTTAATTAGCAATGATACACATAAAAAATGCACTTTTAGTGCATTTTTTATGTGTAAATATATTTATTATATACAAGTATAACCGCCATCTATAGGAAGGATTACACCAGTTACATATGATGCTTCATCGCTTGCTAAGAATATAGCTCCTGCATTTAATTCTCCTTCATTACCATAGCGTCCTAAAGGAACAGTACCTTTCATAAAAGCAGTGAAAGCTTCTGATTTTAAAGTGTCTATTGTAAGTTCTGTTGCAAAATACCCAGGACAAATTGCATTGCATGTAATATTATATTTAGCAAGCTCTGCTGCAACCGCTCTTGTAAAGTTTACAACACCACCTTTTGATGCGTGATAAGCAACCGTATCTATGGCAGTATTTCCAACTAAACCATACATGGAAGCTATATTAATTATTCGACCATAATTATTTTTTTTCATTATATTTGCAAAAGCTCTTGTTACTAAAAATACACTTGTAAGATCTGTGTCAATTGTAAAATTCCATTCTTCGTCGGTCATATTAAGTACGCCTGCATTTTTAGCTGAACCCGCACAATTTACTAATACATCAACTTTACCAAATTCTTTTTCAGCTTTTTGGGCAGCTTCATTTACTGATTCTGTTTTTGTAACGTCACACTGAATAGCTAAACATTTTACTCCATATTCTCGAATTTCTTCTGCAACAGCCTCTAATTTTTCTAATCTTCTTGCAGTTATGATTAAATCTGCACCATGAAGTGCAAAACCTTTAGCCATTTGTGCACCAAGACCAGAAGACGCACCAGAAACAACAACGACTCTGCCTGTTAAGTCAAACATTTTATTATTTATCATTTTATCCTCCGAAAGTATAGTATAAAAATATTATACCAATTAAAACAATGCTTAAACATTTTTGCATGTTTGTTAAAAATAAGTTGTAGTGAAAGTATACAATTTTATAATTTTCATGATATAATTAGTTAATAGATGCAATAATGATAATTATAGGAAGAAGGTTATACATGCAGAAAAAAGATAGAAAAAAATACTTTAATACAATATTTGCTTTTAAATCTACTCCATTTCCGTGGACAAAAGCAATGGCTGCTGCCATTTGTTCAGGAGTTCCTGTTGTTGTTGGATTGTTGTTTGGAAGACTTGACTTAGGATTAATTGGAGCCATGGGAAGTTTTTCTTATTTATATGTTTTTAATGAACCATATCTTCAGCGTGCTAAAAAAATGTTTTTTGTTATATTCGGTATTGCATTTTCTGTTGCACTTGGTGCAATAGCATCTCCATATCCAGCACTTGTTGTATTAATTGTAGGGTTGATAGGTTTCATTGTAACTTTTATTTTTGGTGTTCTTAAAATGACAGGACCAGCAGCGATTTTCTTTGTATTGACTTTTTTAATGTCAAGCAACATGCCTACTAATTCTTCGTCTGCTTTAGTAAGATTTGTTATTGTTTTACTTAGTGGATCATTTTCTTGGATAATGATTATGATGGGGTGGATTTTTAACCCTCATGGTCCTGAAAAAAATTCTATAAAGGAAGTTTTTTTAGCTCTGTCAGTATATAGTGAAGAAATTGGAAGAGAAGACGTAAAACAAGTCAGACATCGTACTGTAATAGCATTAAATGAATTGGAAGAAATTTTATTTGAAGGATATATACCTTGGAAAAATGCAGCTATGTTTAATAGATTATACCTTTTAAATGAACAATCTAATAAAATATATTTAGAACTCCTTGAGTTGTCTTCAAAAAATATTAAACTCCCAATAGAAATAAGTAAAGCTATAAAAAAAATTGCACTTGGAATTAAATTAAATAATTTAGACGATGTTCATGTAGGGGTATTTAAAGAGAATGAAAGTTTTAATAAATTAGTAAAAATTATATATGATACAGAAAAGTTAATAAGTAACCCAATGGTGAGTGGAAATTATGAAATTGAAAAATTAAAACCTTCAATTAAATTTAAAATTTCTCAAGCTTTTGATAAAAATTCAATAGTTTTTATCAATGCAACACGATATGCCATTATTATTTCAATAGCTTCAATAGTTTCATATTTATTTCCGTTTAGAAATAGATATTGGATACCGGCAACCTGTGCAGCTGTTATGATTGGTTCAACCATAATGTCAACTTTTAATAGATCAATTCAAAGATTAATAGGAACTATTATTGGATTAGTTGTTTCTTTCATTATTTTTAAATATTTTCCACAAGGTTATATGATAGCTGTAACTACAATTATTTTAACTTTGTTAACTGAATTATTTGTAGTTAAAAATTATGCTGTAGCAAATATTTTTATTACACCTAATACTTTGCTTTTAGCAGAAGCTTCAATGCAAACAAATAATGCTTCATATTTTTTAGAAGCTCGTATTATAACAACAGCTGTTGGCGCTCTAATAGGTTTAATTGGAACATATTACATAGGTAGACGAACAGCTTCAAGTAGGCTACTAAGTTTAATGGTTCCGGTTATTAAAAGCCAAGCAAATTTACTTGATATGTTTGCAAGTGATGAAAACAAATATAGTGATTTGGATTATAAGCTTGCAAATGAAAAAATGCAAATTGAACTTATGAATTTAAGCACAGCTTATACAACTGCTCTTGGGGAAACTCTTAACAATAAGGAAGTTGTTGAAAAATTATGGCCAGCTTTTTTCTCCATTGAACATTTAAGTTATTTGTTGGATCAATGTTGTCTTAGAAAATTCTATATTAATATGAATCCTGAAAATTTAAATGTTTTAGTTAAAACACTTGATACTTTATTTTTGTCAATAGAAAGAAAAAAGCATATTAAAAAAAATTATGTTACAAGTTATGATAAAATGCAAAATATATGTATTGAAATTAATAGACTTATAGATTCGTTAAGCATTATAGAAATAAAATAAGAAGATGCAAATTAATGCATCTTCTTATTTTATAATAAGATTTAACGTTCATTTATTTCTATTTCATTTTCTTCATTATATTTAATATATTATCTATTATTTTTTCAGCAACTTTTTCTTTTGATAATTTTGGTAATTCAATAACATTTTCTTTAGTAATTATAGTAACAACATTTGTATCAGTTCCAAACCCTGCGCCGGATTCTTTTAAATTATTAGCTACTATCATATCAACATGTTTCTTTTCTAATTTTTTTATAGAATTTTCTAACATATTCTCTGTTTCCATAGAAAAACCACATAAAAATTGATTTTCTTTTCTATTGTTACCTAAAAACATAAGTATATCATCAGTTCTTTTTAAAGGAATGCTTAAATCCTCATCTTTTTTCTTTACTTTTTCATCAGATACATTTTTCGGACTATAATCAGCTACTGCAGCAGCTTTTATAATTATGTTTTGTGTTTCACAATTAGCTTTTACAGCTTCAAACATATCTAATGCAGAATCAATTTCTATAACTTTTACAAATGGAGGAAGTGGAGTGTTAGTTTTTCCAGTTATTAATGTAACAAAAGCACCTCTTTGCATACAATGTTTAGCTATAGCATATCCCATTTTGCCAGTTGAATGATTGCTTATATACCGAACAGGGTCAATTTTTTCCCTTGTAGGTCCTGCTGTAACTAATACATTTAACCCTACCATATCTTTTTCAAAAGAAATTTCTTTTAAAATGTAATCTAATAATACCTGTTCTGAAGGCATTTTACCTTCACCTAAATCTCCACATGCTAATAATCCTGAGTCAGGTGTTATAACTTCCATTCCAAATGATTTTAACTTTTGTAAGTTATCCTGAACTATTGGATTGTTGTACATATTTGTATTCATTGTAGGTGCTATAATTTTTTTGCAAGTACAAGCCATAACAGTTGTTGTCAACATATCATCAGCTAATCCATGAGCCAATTTACCTATAACATTTGCAGAAGCTGGTGCTACTAAAACAACATCAGCTTTTTTAGCTAATGAAACATGCTCAACACTATATTCAAAATTCCTATCAAATGTATCAATAAGACATTTATTTCCTGTAAGTGTTTCAAAAGTTATTGGGTTAATAAAGTTTGTTGCATTTTTAGTCATCAAAACAGTTATATTACAATTAAGTTTTTTTAACATACTTGCTAAATTTGCTATTTTATATGCAGCTATGCTTCCAGTTACAGCGAGCACAACATTTTTTCCTTTTAACATAATATCATCCTTTCTATTTTCTAAAAGTGCTATGAGCTAATTGAAAAATATAGTATTTTTATAACATAATTAAATTTCATAAATTCATAAAAAGGATAAATCATATATGATTTATCCTAAACGTTCTAATTTTCTAAATTTAAATAATACTTGACCAACCGCAGTTACTATTACACCAGCTATAATTGCTTCTGGAATGCCTTGAGTACCGATTACTGTAAAAATTAATTTATACAAAGAATCAGCAGCAAGTCCTTTTGCAGCAGAATAACTTGAACCAAATAAAAAGTAAATGCCTGACATTACTAAAATTGTGTTTGTTAATGCACCTGATACACCTGCAGCTGCAAAAGCTATTGTTTTTGCAGAACTCTTGTTACCCATTGCTTTAATTACTGCTTTATATACATAATAAGCAACAACTCCAATTAAAATACGAGGTACAAAACATACAATTAAACTACTTATACCTCCATGTACTCCGCCAACTGTATAAAATGGTGAGAATACGAATGATGTAACATTTGGATTAAATGTGTTGTTAAATAAAGAAGTTAATCCAAATATAAAGCCTAAAATTGCACCTTTCTTAGGTCCTAAAAATAGAGCTCCAATAATTACTGGAATGTGTATAATCGTTGCGTTCATAAATCCCAACGGTATATATCCAAGATAAGGCGTAAATACCATAATTAATATTATGGCTGCAAATAGTGCTAATTGCACTAATTCTAATGTTTTTCCATTTCTGTTATTCAATTTCTTTCCTCCTGTTATCATTCTCATATTTGAGATACAATACATTGCGAATATATTATAACACCATATTAAAAAAAATCAAATAAATTTTTATTTTTTCACTTTTCTTTTCAATAATTTTCTAATACTTTTTAATACATCTTTAGTATTTATTAAAGACATTATTATAAATATTGTGATTTCAAAAATAATCCAATAAGGAATTTCAAAAATCATAATTAAACTTTGTATTAAAAGCAAAAAAGTATTTAATATTAACTTATTGCAATTCCATTTTATTTTAATAAATTTTCTTGTGTTTAAAGCCCTTAATATAAATACAGAGCTAAAACTTATAAATGTTGCAAAAGATGCACCGTTAATTCCTAATTTTGGTATGAGTATGAAATTTAATATTATATTAATTATAGCTCCAACTAAAGTAGTAATTAAAGATAAATTACTTTTCTTTTCTACAAAATAAATACTTCCTAAAAAATTTACTAAACATGAATATGATGTTGCCATAACTAAAAAAGGAACATATTGCCATGATGGATAAAATGAATTTGAAACTAATAATTTAGTAATTACTTTTACAAATAATATTAAAGCTGAGGCCGCTATAAAAATTATGGAGGCATATGACTTAAAAACATTTGTAAAAAACTTTTCCCGTTCATCAATACTTTTTTCTCCAACAGCTGAAATTTGCCATGCTTCAGTAAAAATACTTGAAACTAAAGTTATTATTGTTGGTATTTTATAAGAAATTGCATATAAACCATTTGCTTCAGTTCCTAACATATATGCAACTATGAAGCGATCGGATACATTAGTTATCCACCAAAATATTGTTGTTGGAATTAAGGGGATGGAATATAAAATCATTTCTTTTGGCAAAAACTTATTTTTAAAATTAATTTTAACATATTTATATAGTTTAGCTGTTACAATTAAAAAAACTGATGACAAAAAATCAGACAATATTATAGCTAATAAATAGCCATTAACACCTAATTTTAATTTTACTAAAAATAAAATTGTAATAGAAGTTGTGGTAATAGTGCTTAATACTCCATCAAAAGCATATAGCTTGACCATATTTTTAGACCTTACAAATTGTGAACACAAAGAACGAAGTGAAGACATTAAAACATAAAAATAAATTATAGAAGTATATTCAGAAATATATTTTATTTTTGATATTAATGGTTCAAATAATAAAAATATTAAGAAACCCGTTAATATGGTAATTAAGCCTGTTGTAAACACATCACTTTTCTTGTAGCTTTTATCAAGGCCATAGCGAATTACACCATTTGCTATACCCATGGATACTATTGGTATTAATAAATTAGAAGTTTGAACTATTAAGTCAACTACACCGTAATCAGCATTTGTTAAAATTCTTGTATATAATGGAAGAAGTAAGAAAACTAATACTTTCGAACTAAAAGTTCCTATTCCAAATATAAATGTATTATAAATTAATTTCTTGTATTTTTCCAATTTTTAACCTCTAAAATGTATTTTACTTTTATATAATATTTCTCATTCAACATTTAGTCAATAGCTTGTCTAAAAAATTTGTTATAAATAAAAATTATAAAAAACATTTATATAAAAAAATATTTATATAAAAAACATTTATATAAAAAACATTGACAATTATTTATTAAATATATATAATCAATTCATAGTAATAAGCTATGAAATAATTTACAAAATTGCAGTTATAAATAGTCAAAGAATAAATATATTTCATTAAGTTAATATTATTAAAATTAGAATTCATAACGAATTATTAGCATAAGCAATAAACTGATCGTGTTTAATAGAAAGAGGAATATATGTTAAATCAATTTTCAAGAACAGAATTATTAATAGGTAAAGAAGCTATTGAAAAGCTTAAAAATTCTACTGTAGCAATTTTTGGAGTTGGCGGGGTAGGATCATATGTTGCAGAAGGTTTAGCAAGAAGTGGTGTAGGAAAGTTTGTTCTTTTTGATGATGACAAAGTTTGTTTAACAAACATTAATAGACAATTGATAGCTACAAGAAAAACAATAGGCAAAAAAAAGGTTGATGTAATGAAAGAAAGAATTTTAGACATTAATCCTCACNNATGCCTGAAAATGCACATGAATTTGATTTTTCTAAATATAGTTATGTAGTTGATGCAGTAGATACTGTTACTGCAAAAATTGAATTAATTATAAGAGCTAATGAAAAAAATATCCCAATAATGAGTGCTATGGGAGCTGGTAATAAGCTTGACCCAACTAAATTTGAAGTAACAGATATTTATAAAACTTCAATGTGTCCTTTAGCAAAAGTAATGAGACATGAACTTAAAAAACGTGGCATAAAAAAATTAAAAGTTGTTTATTCAAAAGAACAGCCAATAAAACCAATGGATGATGATAGCAATAGCTGTAAATCAAATTGTGTATGTCCACCAGATACACAAAGGAAATGTACGGATAGAAGGGCAGTTCCTGGCAGTATGTCATTTGTACCGTCAGTTGCAGGTCTTATTATAGCAGGAGAAGTTGTTAAAGATTTAATAAAAAAATAAACTATAGAAAGGGTGGATTAAATGAAAATATCTACAAAAGGTCGTTATGCATTAAGGTTAATGCTTGATTTAGCATTAAATAATACAGGGGAATATATAAAAATAAAAAATATTTCTGAAAGACAAGAAATATCTGAAAAATATCTTGAGCAAATTGTTACAATTTTAAGCAGGGCTAGTTATGTTAAAAGTGTAAGAGGTGCTCAAGGAGGTTATAAACTTGCAAGGGACCCCAAAGATTACACAGTTGGTGAAATATTAAGGTTAACAGAAGGAAGTCTTTCTCCTGTTGCATGTTTAGATGATGAAACAGAATGTTGTAAAATTGATGATTGTGTAACAATTGAAATTTGGAAAAGAATGGATAAAGCTGTTAGTAATGTGGTTGATAATATTACATTATTAGATTTAGTAGATTGGCAGATGGAAAAAGTAAATAATAATTTTTATATTTAATTCATAAAAGTTCATATATTGTATAAAATGTATTGGGATAAACTCAATGCATTTTTTTTATTTTATTAGTAAATGATGCCGTACAAATGTGAAAATAATAAAAGCAAAATTACTATACATATTTGTATAATTAATTTGTTTACTGGAAATAATTGCATTAAAATATGTATTGTGATACAATAATCCAAACGATTTTAAATGGTAAAGGAGGACTTAATGGGTTTGTTTGATATGTTTAGAATGAAAAGTTCTACTGAAACAAGTAAAAAATGCTTGGCACATTATGAAACAAATTTAATAAATGTTAAAAGTAGAAAAGTTCAAGATATTTTAAGTAATATGAGAAATGATGAACTGTTAATTGTGGAGAAATCATTTAATAATCAAGGTGGATTATGTATTACGGTTAAAAAAGACTGTAATGAAACAATTGGTGAAATTTCAAGTGATATTGTGAAAGAAATAGAACAAAATTACAATAATTTTGATCCTAAAATTGAATGGTATAAAATTTATAATAATGTTGACGGAAAATATGAATGTTGCGTATGTCTTAAAATTTATTAATCATATTTTATTAATTTTATAATTTTGAATATTAAAGCCAAGGGATTTCCCTTGGCTTAACTTTTTTATTTAAGGTTCATTTAATCTTTATAAAATATAATATAATTTATAAAGTATATGGTTTATAATATTTATAGAATATAAACAAATATAAATGGAGGAAACATGAAAGAGAAAAAAACACCGCCTAAAAAATCCATAGCAATATATTATTTTGGCGTATTAATTTTAATAATATTATTAAATTCGTTAATATTTCCTAATATGGAAAAGTATAAATCAAAGGTTCAAGAGGTTGATTACGGAACATTTTTAACAATGGTTGAAAATGGACAAGTAATTAAGGTTGAAATAGATGGAGAAAAAATAAATTTTTTATCCAACACTGAAGAAAATAATTTATATGTTACTGTAAAAATGGAAGATCCTACTTTAGTTGACAGATTACATTCTGTAGGAGTTAATAAATTTGAAAAAGTAGTACCAAGCGATCAAGATATTTTCTTAGAAGCTATATTGTCATGGGTTCTTCCTATGTTTATTTTCATAGCGTTAGGTCAATTTTTAATAAAGAAAATGGGGCCTCTTGGTAGTAACTCCATGAAATTTGGAAAAAGTAATGCTAAAATATACGTTGAAGCTCAAACTGGCAAAAAATTTGACGATGTTGCAGGTCAGGATGAAGCAAAAGAAGCTTTAAATGAAATAGTAGATTTTTTACACAATCCTAAAAAATATGAAGAAATAGGTGCAGCAATGCCTAAGGGAGCTTTGTTAGTAGGCCCTCCTGGAACAGGAAAAACTTTATTAGCAAGAGCAGTGGCAGGAGAAGCAAAAGTTCCATATTTTTCAATTTCAGGTTCAGAATTTGTTGAAATGTTTGTAGGTATGGGTGCCGCTAAAGTACGTGATTTATTTAAACAAGCTCAAGATAAAGCTCCTTGTATAGTATTTATTGATGAAATTGATACTATAGGTAAGAAAAGGGACAATGGTGGCATAGGAGGAAATGATGAAAGAGAACAAACTTTAAATCAACTTTTAACTGAAATGGATGGTTTTGATGCTAATAAAGGAGTAGTTATACTTGCAGCAACAAACAGACCAGAAACTTTGGATAAAGCCCTCCTTAGACCAGGACGATTTGATAGGCGTATACCTGTAGAACTTCCAGATTTAAAAGGACGTGAAGCTATTTTAAAAGTTCATTCTAAAAATGTTCATATGGAAGAAAATGTAGATTATAACACTATTGCAAGAGCAACAGCAGGGGCAAGCGGTGCAGAACTTGCCAACATTATAAATGAATCTGCATTAAGAGCAGTAAGGTTAGGAAGGTCAAAAGCTTCTCAGGAAGATTTAGAAGAATCAGTTGAAACTGTAATTGCTGGTTATCAAAGAAAAGGTGCTGTCATATCACCTAAGGAAAAGAAAATTGTTGCTTATCATGAAATTGGTCATGCCCTTGTTGCTGCAAAACAAAGCGAATCAGCTCCAGTTCATAAAATTACAATTATTCCTCGTACATCAGGTGCATTAGGATACACAATGCAAGTTGAAGAAGAAGAAAGAGTTTTGATGTCTAAGGAAGAAGCTTTTAATAAAATTGTAACTTATACTGGCGGTCGTGCTGCTGAAGAATTAATTTTTAATACATTTACAACTGGAGCTTCAAATGATATTGAACAAGCAACAAAACTTGCAAGAGCCATGGTTACAAGATTTGGAATGAGCAAAGAATTTGATATGATGGCTTTAGAAACTATTTCTAATCCTTATTTAAGCTCTGATTCATCACTTACATGTTCTTCAGAAACTGCAGGTAAAATTGATTATGAAGTTTTAAATATAATAAAGGATGCTCATAAAAAAGCTTTAAATATATTGGAAGAAAATAAAGATAAATTACATGAATTAACAGAATATCTTTTAGAGAAAGAAACTATTACAGGTGAAGAGTTCATGGATATTATTAATAAAAAATTAATAGAAGAAAATATAGTTGAAGAGGAAACAGTAGTAACAGAAAATATAATAGAGAACAATAAGGAAAATTAAAAATAAACTCAGAAAAAACATAGTAAAGTAGGTGGTTTAATGAGAAATTTAATTTTAAAACAAGAGTTATGGGATAATGCAAGGATTATTTCAACTAATATAGATGCTGTATTTAGGCCTATAGTTGAAAAAAATGGTCTTACTTTAATGCAGAATAGAATTTTAAATTCTATTCTGCATAGTGAGCATGCAACAGTTGGCTGCATCGGTAAAACAATTGATATGAGCTGTGGAAATTTATCTAATATGTTAAAAAAATTAGAAAAAGAAGGTTATATAATAAGAGCAAGAAGCCAGAAAGATGAAAGAGTTGTTGAACTTAAATTAACTGATATGGGAAAACTTACAATAGGAAATATTGAAAATGAAATATTAAAAAAATATAGCCATGTATTACAAAATAAATCAGACGAAGATTTTATTACAATAATTTCAGGATTAAAAAAACTAAATGAATTATTGGATGAATTAGAAACTAAAATAAGAGAATAAGAATAAAATATTAAAAATTAATCAAAATATTAATGCTCAATAGCTTAAATATTTTGATTTTTTTATGCTTTTTGTAAACTATTTTAAGAAAAAAGATATGAAAATAACATTCTTTTGTTAAAAAGAATTATGTTTCGACAAACTTTTAGAAAATGCTGGACATTCCGAAAAAATAGGTATAATATATTGTCTCATAGCGGTTGAATCTGATTAATGTTCATTTTACTATAATAGTAACCAGTTTATACGTGAGAATTTTGTGAAATGAAATATATATATTATTTTTTAAGGAGGTGAAAAAATGGAAGAGTTTGCAAGTGAGTTGATGAGTAATCTTGAAAGTAAAGTTTCCTTTGTTATACCTTATTTTGGAGGTATTCCCGTAGCAAGATCTGTTGTAATTACTTGGGGAATTATGCTGTTTTTAGTGGTTATGTCCAAATTATTAGTAAAAAATTTAAAAATGATTCCCACAGGATCGCAGGTCTATTTAGAGACAGTTGTTGGATTTTTAAATGATTTTTTTGAAGGAATTTTAGGAAAAGAAGGCAAACGGTATTTACCGTATCTTGGGACGGTAGCCCTTTATATTGGGTGTGCAAATTTAGTTGGAATATTTGGACTAACACCCCCAACTAAAGATTTAAATGTAACTGCAGGATTAGCAATCATGAGTATTTTATTGATTGAATATTCAGGAATTAAAGCAAAAGGAACAAATGGGTGGATAAAAAGTTTTGCTGAGCCCATGCCTTTATTAGCACCAATTAATGTTTTAGAGATTTTTATTAGACCATTGTCTTTATGTATGCGATTATTTGGAAATATTTTAGGTGGATTTGTAGTAATGGAGTTAATAAAAATGATTATACCAGTGTTTGTACCTATTCCATTTAGTTTATATTTTGATATATTTGACGGTTTAATACAAACATATGTATTCGTTTTTTTAACATCACTGTTTATGAAAGAAAAAATGGAATTAGAGCATCACCATTAAAAAATTTAAAAAAATTATAAAACTTAAAAGATATAGGAGATATTATTATGAATACATTAGTAGCTATTGGAGCTGGGTTAGCAGTATTAACAGGAGTAGGAGCAGGTATCGGTATAGGAATTGCTACTTCAAAAGCAACAGAAGCAATTGCAAAACAACCTGAAGCAAGTGGAGATATTAATAAAGCATTATTGTTAGGATGTGCCCTTGCAGAAGCAACAGCAATTTATGGTTTTGTCATTGCAGTTTTAATTATTTTATTCTTAAAATAACCGTAAATTAATTAAAATTATAAGGAGAAAATCATGAATATATTAGTAGCAATAGGAGCTGGTTTAGCAGTATTGACAGGTATAGGTGCTGGTATTGGTATAGGTATTGCAACTTCAAAAGCAACAGAAGCAATTGCAAGACAACCTGAAGCAAGTGGAGATATTAACAAAGCATTATTATTAGGTTGCGCTTTAGCCGAAGCAACAGCTATTTATGGCTTTGTTATTGCTGTTTTAATAATACTTTTCTTAAAATAATTTTTGGAGGCAAATCTAATGTTAAAATTAGATATAAATATAATATTTAACATTGTTAATGTTCTTGTATTGTATTTATTAATGAAAAGGTTCTTATTTAGTCCAATAACAGAAATTATGGAAAAAAGAACTAATTCAATAAAGGCTTCTTTTGAAGAAGCAGAAAATAAAAACAATGAAGCCATGAATTTAAAGCGTGAATATGAAAAAGCTTTAGAATCAGCTGAATTAAAAGCAGAAATAATAATAAATGAAGCAAAACAAAGGGCTCAACAAGAACATGAAAAACAAATGAAAGCAACAAAAGATGAAATATCACAAATGATGGAAACAGCAAAAAAATCCATTGAACTTGAACGTATAAAATCAATGCATGATGCTCAATCTGAAATTGCTGGTATTGCAATGATAGTTGCAACAAAATTAATTCAAAAAAATTTAGACGAAAACTCAAATAAAAAATTAGTGAATGATTTTCTTTCAGAAGTAGGTGCTCTTAAATGACAGAGTTAACAATGAATTATGCAGTTGTTTTATTTGAATTAAAAATAAGCAATGAAATTATTCATGAAACAAAAAAAATATTTTTGGAAAATGAGGAATTATTAAATGCTTTTTCTAATCCAGCAATAAAACAAAATGAAAAGCATTCTGTAATTGATTCTATTTTTCATAAGGAAATAAGAAATTTTTTAAAGGTATTGTCTGATAATAATAAAATAGATTTAATAGTAAATATAATCGATGCGTATGATGACGTTGTACTACAAAGTAAAAATATTTTAAAAGCTACTCTTACTTATGTAACAATACCTGATGAAAATCAAATAAATAAAATAAAAGAATTTGTGCGTGACAAATACAATAAAGCAGATGTTTTATTAAGATTTAAAGAAGATTCTTCATTGCTTGGAGGATTTATATTAACCGTTGGTGATATAGAGTATGATAAAAGCATAGTAGGAACTCTCACAAGTTTACGTAAAACTTTTGCTTGGAGGTGAAATTTTGAGCGGTATTAAACAAAGTGATATAATTTCTGTTCTTAAAAGTGAAATAGAAAATTATGATATAAAAACAAATGTAAGTGAAATTGGAACAATAACTCAAATAGGTGATGGTATTGCCACAATTTATGGAATAGAAAATGCAATGTACGGAGAATTGGTGGAATTTGAAACCGGTGTACATGGTATTGTTCAAAACTTAGAAATGAAAACAGTCGGTGTTGTTTTGCTTGGTTCTGATTATGGATTGGTAGAAGGTTCTAAAGTAACAAGAACTAAAAAAAGGGCAGGGGTGCCTGTTTCTAATGCATTGCTTGGAAGAGTAGTAGATGCGTTAGGAAAACCAATTGATGGTAAAGGTAATATAGAAGCAGAGGATTATTATCCAATTGAAAATGAAGCTCCAGGAGTTGTTGCAAGAAAATCAGTTACAGTTCCAATGCAAACAGGAATTCTTGCAATAGATTCTATGTTTCCAATAGGAAGAGGACAAAGAGAGCTTATAATTGGAGACCGTCAAACTGGAAAAACATCAATAGCAGTGGATACAATTCTGAATCAAAAAAATGAACATGTAGTTTGTATTTATGTAGCAATTGGTCAAAAGGCATCGACTGTGGCAAAAATAGTATCAACTTTAACAAAACATAATGCTATGGATTATACAATTGTTGTTTCAGCATCTGCATCAGATTTAGCTCCATTACAATATATAGCTCCATATTCGGGAACTGCTATGGCTGAATATTTTATGAAGCAAGGAAAAGATGTTTTAATTGTATATGATGATTTGTCAAAACATGCTGTTGCATACAGAGCAATGTCTTTATTATTAAAAAGACCACCAGGACGTGAAGCATATCCTGGAGATGTATTCTATCTTCATTCAAGGCTGTTGGAACGTTCTGCAAGACTAAGTGATGAATATGGTGGAGGTTCTATAACAGCACTTCCAATCATTGAAACATTAGCTGGTGATGTATCTGCTTATATACCGACAAATGTTATCTCTATAACTGATGGACAAATATTTTTAGAAAGTGAATTGTTTTTTGCTGGTATAAGACCTGCGGTTAATGTTGGACTTTCCGTATCCCGTGTTGGTGGTGCAGCTCAAACAAAAGCCATGAAAAAAGCTTCAGGAAGCCTTCGTATCGATTTAGCTCAGTTTAGAGAAATGGAAATATTTACACAGTTTAGTGCAGAGTTAGATAAATCTACAAAGGATTTATTAGATCATGGAAACAGGTTAGTAGAATTATTAAAACAGCCTCTTTCAAAACCGCTCCCATTACACGAGCAAATTATACTTTTAGTTGCTGCTAACAACAAATTGATGCTTGATATACCTGTAAAGGAAATTAAAAAATTTAGAAATGATTTAATAGATTATTTTGAAAGTAAGTATATTAATATTATAGAAGAAATAAATACAAAAAAGGTTTTGACTGATGAACTTATAAGTCAAATCGTAGAAGCAACAAAAGAATTCAAAAGTAGGTGATAGTATGGCTAATATGAAAGAAATTCATTCAAGGATGAAAAGCATACAAGATATAATGAAAATTACAAATGCCATGTATTTAATATCATCATCTAAAATGAAAAAAGCAAGAAAAAATCTCCTTGCTACAAGACCATATTTTGACAAATTAAGGTCCACAATATATGATATTTTGCTTCGTGCTCCTCATATTCATCAAATTTATTTTAATAAACGTGAAGAAATAAAATATGAAGACAGAAAAAGAGGATATATTGTTATAACTGCTGACAAGGGATTAGCTGGAGCCTATAATCATAATGTAATAAAGCTGGCCGAAGAGGAAATGGCTAAGGGAGTTGAAAATAAGCTTTTCTTAATCGGACAGGTTGGAAGACAATATTTTTTGAGAAAAAATTATGTTATAGATAATGAATTTTTATATACAGCACAAAATCCAACTATGCATAGTGCAAGAGAAATAACTGAAACTATAATAGACTTATATGCAAAGCATGAGTTAGATGATGTTTATGTTATATATACTAAAATGGTAACTTCTATGAAAGTTGAATCTGAAATTCTTCAAATTTTACCTCTTGAAAGAAAAAAATTTGAAAGAAGAAAAGCAGGATACAGTCATGCATCATTTTATCCTTCACCAAGAGAAGTTATGGACCATTTAGTTCCTAATTTCATGAAAGGTGTAATATATAGTGTTTTAGTTGAAGCTTATTCAAGCGAGCAACATTCGAGAATGGTAGCTATGGAAGCAGCTACAACAAGCGCTAAGGATATGTTAAAAGACTTGAACTTAATGTACAACAGAGCAAGACAGGCAGCAATTACACAAGAAATAACTGAGATAGTAAGTGGTGCAAATAGTTTAAAAAGTTAAGGAAAGGAGATTTCTTCACGTATTTTATGTGAGTGAAATAAATATACATGGAAAATGGAAGAATAGTTCAGGTTTTAGGACCTGTTGTAGATGTAGAATTTAAAAGTGGAAAACTTCCAAATATGAAAGATGCTCTTGAAATAAATAATGATAATAAAAGACTTGTAATGGAAGTTGCAGCACATTTAGGAAACAATATAGTTCGTTGTATAATGTTAGCTTCAAGTGAAGGTTTGACAAAAAACATGGAAGTTATAAATACTGGTTCATGCATAACTGTACCTGTTGGTAATGAAGTTCTTGGAAGAATGTTCAATGTATTAGGTGATGTTATTGATGGCGGTGAACAAGTTAAAGGCGATGTGAAGTGGAAAATTCATAGAGATCCTCCATCATTTGAAGAACAAAGTCCAGTTATAGAAATATTAGAAACTGGGATAAAAGTAATAGATTTATTAGCTCCTTATGCAAAAGGTGGAAAAATAGGTTTATTTGGTGGTGCTGGAGTTGGTAAAACTGTTTTAATTCAGGAACTTATAAGAAATATAGCTACTGAGCATGGTGGTTATTCAATATTTACAGGTGTTGGAGAAAGATCCCGTGAAGGTAATGACCTTTGGATGGAAATGAAAGAATCAGGTGTTATAGAAAAAACTGCTTTAGTTTTTGGTCAAATGAATGAGCCACCAGGATCACGTATGAGGGTTGCACAAACAGGACTTACAATGGCAGAGTATTTTAGAGATGAAGCAAAACAAGATGTACTTTTGTTTATAGATAATATATTTCGCTATGTTCAGGCAGGTTCTGAAGTATCAGCATTACTTGGACGTATGCCTTCAGCAGTTGGTTACCAGCCTACATTAGCTAATGAAGTTGGTGAACTTCAAGAAAGAATAACATCTACAAAAAATGGTTCCATTACTTCAGTTCAAGCTGTGTATGTACCTGCTGATGACTTAACGGACCCTGCTCCTGCTAATACGTTTGCACATTTGGATGCTACAACAGTTTTATCAAGAAAAATCGTTGAGCAAGGTATTTATCCTGCAGTTGATCCCCTTGAATCAACATCAAGAATTCTTGAAGCAGATGTTGTTGGAGAAGAACATTATGAAGTTGCAAGAAAAACTCAAGAACTTTTGCAAAAGTATAAAGAGTTACAAGATATTATAGCAATATTGGGTATGGAAGAATTGGATGAAGAAGATAAGATTGCTGTTTACCGTGCAAGAAAAATACAAAAATTCTTATCCCAGCCATTTAATGTTGCTGAAAATTTTACAGGAATAAAAGGAAAATATGTACCAGTTAAAGATACTATAAAAGGATTCAAAGCCATAATCAATGGTGAAATGGACGAATATCCTGAGTCAGCTTTCTTTATGGTAGGAACTATTGAAGAAGTTATTGAAAAAGCAAAAGAAATTAATGGAAATAATAATGATTAATTTAATGAGTACTCTTTAATAAGATAGGAGGAAAAATGGAAAAAACATTTCGTCTTGATATAATCGCAAGCGATCATCCATTTTATAATGGTGAATGTGAAATGATAGTTTTCTTAGGACTTGATGGTGAATTTGGTGTATTGCCAAACCATGAACCGATGGTTACATGTCTAAATGCAGGTGAAATTAGATTTAAAGTAAATGGTGAATGGAAATATGCAGCTACAAGTACTGGAATAGTAGAAATCATGCCTAACTTTGTTGTTATCCTTGCGGACACAGTAGAAAAACCTGAGGAAATAGATATAAAAAGAGCTGAAGAAGCTAAAGAACGTGCAGAAGAAAGACTACGCCAAAAACAAAGTATAAAAGAATATTATCATACTCAGGCAGCTCTTAATCGTGCCATGAGCAGACTAAAAGTTACAAAAAAACATGGTTAGCAAAAAAAGTATTCGAATAAAATCGAATACTTTTTTGTTTTATAAATAAAAACAAAAATTAAAGCGTCTTTACAAGAAATTCCGTTTACACAATGCTTGTATTCGTGTTAAAATATATCGAAATATGTCGAAAAAGGAAGTGTAAAGTGGAATTATTTAAAAATTTTCCTGGTGCAATACAATTTATTCAAAATTATATATTCTGGTATCCTTTTTTAATGTCATTATTTTGGATTGCTGGTTCTGTTATATTTTCAAATTTTCAAGAAAATGAAAAACATTTAAATATTAATAAAAATAATTGGCCAAAAATAAGTATTTTGATACCTTGCTATAATGAAGAAGAAACAATTAAAGAAACTATTGATAACCTGTCAAAACTTTCCTACCCAAGTTTTGAAATTATTGCTGTTAATGATGGAAGTAAAGATTCTACAGAAAAAATATTAATTGAATTAGCAGGTAAATATGAATGTCTTCGAGTTATAAGTTGTCGTGAGAATAAAGGAAAAGCTAACGCATTACATATTGCAGCTCATGCTTCTCATTCTGAATATTTATTATGTATTGACTCAGATGCTTTACTAAGTGACAAAGCACCTTATTATTTAATAAATCATTTTATAGAAAATGGAGAAAGAGTAGGAGCCGTTACAGGGAATCCAAGAATTCGAAATCGAGATACTTTGATTTCAAAGTTGCAGTTAGTTGAATATGCATCTATTATAGGTTCTATTAAAAGAACTCAGAGAGTTTTAGGGAAAATTATGACAGTTTCTGGTGTTATAGTTGCGTTTAGAAAGAAAGCATTAGTAGATGTAGGGTTATGGGATCGTGATATGATAACAGAAGATATTGCTATATCATGGAAACTCCAAAAAAGGTTTTGGGATATTAGATATGAACCAAGAGCACTTTGCTGGATGTTAGTTCCTGAAACTTTAAAGGGAATATGGAAACAAAGGGTTAGATGGGCTCAAGGAAGCCAAGAAGTAATTTTAAGACACTATGACATTTTTAAAGATTATCGCCAAAGACGAATTTGGATAATTTATATAGAACAAGTTTTAAGTATTTTGTGGTCGGTACTATGGGTAATAACGAGCATATATTTTATTTTTAGTGCCCAAAGTATAAAAGAATTATTAATTTGGTTATCATTTAATTCTTTTTCAATGGTGTTGATGAGTTGTATTCAGTTGTTTTTATCTTTAATATATGATTCGAAATATGATAAAGTTTTTAAATATTATATTTGGGCAGTTTGGTATCCAACTGTTTATTGGGTAGTAAATGTATGTGTAGTAATAAGTGCAATACCAAAATCGATTAAGTCAAGAATAAATGGAGGATATGCAACATGGATTTCACCGGACAGAGGGATGAGAAGCAGAAGCAGTTTATAAAAATTAATCATGAAAAAAATGTTGATAAATTTTTGGTTAAATCAAAACAACCATTTATTAATAAAATGGTAGCTAATATTATAAATATTTTTATGTGGTCATATATGATAATAATATTATATTTTTTTATAAGTGCATTTTTAAATTATAATAATGAATTTATTGGGCTTTTAAAAATTAGTTTTAAAATGACTAATCAAGACATAAGGATGTTTATATTACTAACATTTAATTGTTTTTTTATATTCTGTTCCATTTTATTGTCTTGGAAATTTTATAATAAAAATAAATTTGGACAACTTAATAGACGATTAGAGCCAAAACAAACAATTAAAGAAGACATGCTTGCTTTGAACTTAATGGATGAAGAAACATATGATCTTTTATTTAAAGAAAAAGTTATTATTTTTGAAAAAAACCCACTAAAGGAATTAGAGAGGGCGAAATAGTGAAAAAGAAAATATTGACATTAACTGTACTTATTAGCTTTATAATCTTATTGGGTTTAAAAATAATATCACTATTAATTAAAGATGATGAAGTATTAAGTGAAACATATGAAGCTATACCAAAAGGAAATGTATGTGTGGCATTAACATATCATAGAGTAAGGGATTACAATTTATGGAATTCAACAATAGAAAAGCTTGCAAATGTTAAGGAACTTACTGTTTATTCTGTTTATGAAGAAGATTTTGAAAAGCAGATAGATTATTTAATAAATTCAGGTGCATATTTTGCAACATTACAAGAACTTAATCAGTTTAAAGAAAAAGGAGAGTTCCCTGATAAATGTGTTTGGATTAGTTTTGATGATGCAGATATTTCTGTATATGAAAATGCCTATCCTATATTAAAGGAAAGAAAAATTCCATTTACTATATTTGTAATTGCTGGCCAAGTGGGAAATAAAGATTTTAAAAATTTCGAAATGGCTAACTGGGAACAACTCAGAGAAATGAGAGATAGCGGTTTAGTTTCTTTTGGTTCACATACATATGACATGCATTATTTAGAAGATGATCAAGCAAAGTTTTTAAATAAAGAAATGTATGATAATTTTAAAATTGATTTAATTAAAAGTAAAGAAACATTGGAAAAAGAGTTAAAAGTCAGTATTTCGTCATTAGCGTATCCTTTTGGAGAATCTTCTGATGAAGTGGTAAAAAGTGTTATGGAAGCTGGTTTTAAAAATGCATTTATTTTATCACCACATATAATAGATAATTCAAGCAATGCATTTTATCAATGTAGGTATTTAATTGATAAAAATAATTTTTATAAAATAGTTGTACCATGGTTGGAGAAATAAGGAAGCAGTGTGAAAGATCACTCTTCCTTATTTTTTTTCACACAATATATACTAAAAACATAACATATATATGAGGTGGCGTATGGTTATTAAAAATAATAAAATTGAAATTTTTATTTCTATAGTTCAGTCAATTCTTGCATTGGTTTTTATTAAATATGTAATTTCATTAAATATCATTCCAAACAAATATATTTATATTTTGATAATAACATTGATTTTATTTTCTTTTTTAAATTTTACAACGCAGATTACGGTGAAATTTATTAAGATAGGTAAATTATTTATATTATAGATTGTTTTTATTTTAATAATTTGTTTTATTTATTTAAATAAAATGTTTATTGAGATTTCAGATTCAGATGTTAAAACAGAATATCATAATCAAAACCAAAATTATACAAATTATGTGGGAACAAAAAATTTATTCAGTGACGAAGAGAAAAATTATATAAAAGATAATTTTATAGTTTATATTAGAGGTGTTGATACATATGAGGATATTTCTGAAAAAGGTAGAAGCGATGTAAATATTAAAAAACTGAAAAAGAAATTAAAAAGTATTTAGAATTATCCGTAATAGGTTCCATACCTAATTTTAATCAAGGGAGCAATATTTTAAATGAAGAAAATGATTAATTTAATTGAAAAAGATGATAAGGGAATTCAAGCAGCTGAATCATATAGAAAAATTGCAGCAAATATTGAAGTTGCAAATATTGATGGGAATATAAAAACTATTATGATTACTAGTACATTAGCTGGAGAAGGAAAAACAACATCCATCAGCAATGTTGCTTCAGTTATGACTGAATAGGATAAACAAGTGCTTTTATTAGATTTTGACTTGCGTAAACTTACAATGCACAAGAAATTCAATTTATCCAATCAAATGGGATTAACGGATTTGCTTTTGAAAAAAGATGATTATAAAAAATATATACATAGTGTATATACAAATTTGCATGTGATCACTTCAGGTTTTTTACCTGATAATCCTTCAAAAATTATAAATTCTATGGCAATAAAAGATTTATTAAAAAAATTATCACTTAATTATGATTATATATTTTTAGATGCACCTCCAGTTATGATAGTAAGTGATCATATAACAATTTCTACTACATATACGGATGCAGTAATATTCACTATTGCTTATGCTCAAATAGATAAAGATTTGGCCAAAAAGTCTGTTGAAGCATTAAAAAATGTTAACGCAAACATTATAGGAGTAATATTTAATAAAACACCTCCGATAAAAGGTAATAAATATTATTACAATTATTATTAACTCAAAATTGCAAAACCTTTCCTATGGCATATAATATCATAATGGGGAGGGGTAAAGTACAATGAACGGTTTATATTATACTTTAAATAAATACCGAAAACAAATTCTCATATTGATTGATGCCATAATAGCCTTAGTATCATTTACAATTCCTATGGTTATTTCTTATTTGCACCATGAAAATATTTTAGTTTTTTTAGAAAGTATTATAATTTTTATAGTAATTTATATTGGAACATTTTTAGCAATGGGTGTTTATAAAAATATGCTTAGGTACGCTGGAATTCAAGATATATTTCAATGCTTGAAAGCATCTGTTCTTGGAAATTTAATATTTTTTATAATAACATTTAGATTAGATATTACTATGAAATACTATGAATATTTTTTGGCGCTCTTAATATCAAGTTTCTTAACTTCATCTATGAGAATTGTATATAGAACAATTAATATTTATAAACATGATTTTGATGCTAAGATAAAAATAAATGTAATGATAGTAGGAGCAGGCAGGGCAACTGATTTATTATTAAGTGAATTAGATTATAACAATCCTTACAATTACTCAATAAAATGCATAATTGATGATGATGAAACAAAAAAAAACAGGGATATGCACAATATACCAGTTATAGGGGATAGGGACAAAATTGCTGAAATGGCATCAAAATATTTAATAGAATTAATAATTATTTCTATGCCATCCGTTGATGCAGAAAATAAAAAAAATATAATAGAAATTTGTTCAGCTACAAAATGTAAATTAAAAATACTTCCAGCTATTTGTAGTTTAATATCAAGTGAAGATAAATTAAATATAATAAATAAAGTAAGAGATGTCCAAATTGAAGATTTGCTTGGAAGGGATCCTATAATATTGGATTGCTTTTTAATAAAAAAATATATTAAAAACAAAACGGTTTTAATCACTGGAGGTGGAGGATCAATTGGTTCAGAACTCTGCAGGCAAATAGCATCTTACTCTCCTAAAAAAATAATTATTTTAGATATATATGAAAACAACGTTTGCGAAATTCAGCAGGAATTAATTAGAAAATATAACGATGATTCAAATATAGAAGTAGAAATAGCTTCCATAGGGGATGCACTAAAACTACAAACAATATTTTCATCTAAAAAAATAGATGTTGTTTTTCATGCTGCTGCTCATAAACATGTGCCATTAATGGAACATAATCCAGAAGAAGCAGTAAAAAACAATATAATAGGAACATATAACTTAGTATTATTAGCAGACAAATACGAAGTTGATAAATTTGTTCTAATTTCTACTGATAAAGCAGTTAATCCAACAAGCGTTATGGGAGCTACTAAAAGAGTTTGCGAAATGATAGTGCAGTCATTTAACAAGCACAGCAATACTGATTTTGTTGTAGTTAGGTTTGGCAATGTTTTAGGGAGCAATGGGTCAGTTATACCTCTGTTCATTAAGCAAATAAAAGAAGGTGGGCCTGTTACAGTGACCAGTGAAAATGTTACAAGATATTTTATGACTATAGAAGAAGCGGTACAGTTGGTAATGAAAGCAGCCTCCATAGCAAAAGTCGGAGAAATTTTTGTGCTTGATATGGGTGAACCAGTAAAAATAAAAGATTTAGCTTATAAATTAATTAAGATATATGGCTTAGAACCTGATATAGATATTAAAATTGTTTATACAGGTTTAAGGGCTGGTGAAAAAGAAAATGAAGAACTTTTTTTAAATGATAAATATGTATATGAAGGATCCGGTGTTTCTAAAATATTTATTGAAAAGTCAATAGATTATAATGAAGAACAATTATTTAAAATAATTGCTGAAATGAAAAATGCTGCAATGAATGATGATACGGATTTGATTATGAAGCTATTAAATAAGGCAGTGCCAACATTTTATAGCAGAATGTGAGGTAAGTTTATGACAGAAGGGAAAATAAGAAACATACCATTTTTATGAAATCTGGTTGGATTACAACTGGAATAAGAACAAACGAATTAGAAAGAAAAATTGTTGAATATATTGGTGTTAAAAAAGCTGTATGTCTAAATTCAGCAACGGTAGCATTTGAACCTGTTGATTATGATTATGAACTTGGGAGATATTTTGACATTTCAAATGTAACAAATAAAAATTAAATTAGTTTTATAGTGGGGTTGCATACGATGTAAATTAAAAAAATGACCGCTTACATATACTTAAAACATTTAATAGTTTTATATTTATTAAATGTGATATTGCAGGAAATATGGTCTTCAAAAATTTACGGACTGGTATGTTGATTATTAAAAAAAATAAGCGTGTATATATTGCGTTTTAGCAACATTTACACGCTTAATATTTAATTTATACGTTAAATCTAAATAATACTATATCTCCGTCTTCCATTACATATTCTTTACCTTCAAGACGCATTAATCCTTTTTCTTTTACTGCAGCCATTGTACCCAATGTTTCAGCATCTTTAAATGCAGTTACTTCTGCTCTGATAAAACCTCTTTCAATATCTGAGTGAATTTTACCAGCAGCTTGAGGAGCTTTAGTTCCTTTTATAATAGTCCAAGCTCTTGTTTCCATAGGTCCTGTTGTAAAATAGCTAATAAGACCTAAAAGGTGATAAGAAGCTCTTATTAATTTATCAAGTCCTGATTCTGAAAGACCTAATTCTTGTAAAAATTCTGCTTTTTCATCATCTTCTAATGTTGAAATTTCTTCTTCAATTTTTCCGCATACAACTATAACTTCTGAACCATCAACAGATGCATGTTCTTTAACTATGTTAACATATTTGTTATCATCAGGATTTGTTAAATATTCTTCATCAACATTAGCAGCATATAAAACAGGTTTTGCTGTTATTAAATTAAATGTTTTTAACAACTTATCTTCTTCAGAGTTACATTCCATATAACGTGCTGGCTTTTCTTGTTCTAAAGTTTCTACAATTCTTGTTACTAATTCCATTTCAGGTATTAGGGATTTGTCATTTTTAGTCAATTTAACTAATCTTTCCATTCTTTTGCTCATAACTTCTAAGTCTGCAAGAATTAGTTCAAGTTCTATTATGTCTATATCTCTTTTAGGATCTACAGAAGATTCAACGTGAATTACATTTTCATCATCAAAACATCTTACAACATGTACAATTGATTCAACTTCTCTTATATGGGATAAAAATTTATTTCCAAGACCTTCGCCTTTACTTGCTCCTTTAACTAAACCTGCTATATCAAAAAATTCTATTACAGCAGGAATTATTTTTCCTGAATTGCTCATTTGAGCTAAAAATTCCAATCTTTTATCTGGAACGCTAACAACTCCTACATTTGGCTCAATGGTGCAAAATGGGTAGTTTGCAGATTCAGCTCCTGCAGATGTTATTGCGTTAAATAATGTACTTTTACCTACATTAGGAAGTCCTACGATACCTAATTTCATATATATTTCGTCCTTTCATTTATAAATCAGTAATATTAAAAATTTCATTTCATTATATAACATAAAAAATTAAACTTCAATAAAATTTTACCAATAAAGCGCATATATTAAATTTGTTTGAATATCATGGAATATATAAGATAAATTATAGGGGGAAGAAATTGTATGAACGATAAACAAATGCAGTCAAATTACATCAGAGTTGTGGGAACAGTACACACAAGCCTGGAATTTAGCCACGAGGTATTTGGAGAAAACTTTTATGAATTTTATTTAGCTGTACCAAGGTTAAGTGATACTAAGGATCTTTTACCAGTCATTATTTCTGAAAGACTAATTAATGATATCAATATGGATATAGGAAATTATATTGTTATCGATGGTCAGTTCAGGTCATATAATAGATATGAGGACTCAAGCAACAAGCTTTTGTTGAGAATTTTTGTTAGAGATATAAAAGTTCCAGATGAAGTGGAATTAGAAGAGTTGAAAAGACATCCGAACGAAGTATTTTTAAATGGATTTTTGTGCAAAGAAACTAAATACAGGACAACTCCTTTTGGTAGAGAAATCACAGACATGCTTATTGCAGTTAACAGATCCTATAATAAATCAGATTATATTCCATGTATTTCATGGGGCAGAAATGCAAGATACTGTGAAAAATTAGAAGTAGGAGACCATGTTAAAGTTTGGGGAAGAATTCAAAGTAGAAAATATCAGAAGAAAAATGATTACGATGATTACGATACCAAAACTGCATATGAAGTTTCCATAACAAAATTAGAACATATTAAAACTGAAAACAATAGAAAAAAAGAAGATGAAGAAGAATTATTTTAGTATGCCCTAACCCCATTTTTTAGAGTGATTTTTCTGAAAAATGGCGGTAGGTCAACCGCAACGAGCTCCAAATTTGTGTGAGCGGCAGCGAGCAAGCAAATTTGATTTGCGAGACTGCGCTTCCAACTTTAATTAACCTTAAAGAATAAAATATAGGTAAGTCAACCGCAATTTGTAATGAGATTGCGGTCTTATTTAATTTCTCAAAATATATATTAATTTCATTTGCTATATGTTAAAATGGTTTTGAAACAATATTATATTTTAGAAAAGGAATTAAAATGAAATTAGTAATCGCAGAAAAACCATCAGTTGGAAAAGATATAGCAAAAGTTTTAGGATGCAATAAAAGTTTAAATGGTTATTTAGAAGGCAATGATTATGTAGTAACATGGGCATACGGACATCTTGTGGAACTATCTGATCCAGAAAGCTATGACATTAAATATAAAACATGGGAATTAAATGATTTACCTATAATACCAAAACAAATGAAAATACAAGTAATTAAAAAAACTAAACAACAATACGAAATAGTAAAAAGTTTATTAACAAGATCGGATGTAAAAGAAATAATTATTGCAACGGATGCTGGCAGAGAAGGGGAACTCGTTGCAAGATGGATAATAGAAAAATCGAATATTAAAAAACCAATAAAAAGACTTTGGATATCATCTGTCACTGATAAAGCAATTAAAGATGGCTTTAATAAATTAAAAGATGGCCGACTTTATGAAAATTTATATCATTCAGCTATAGCAAGAGCTGAAGCAGATTGGATTGTGGGAATAAATGCAACAAGGGCATTAACTTGTAAATATAATGCACAACTTTCATGCGGAAGAGTTCAAACTCCTACTGTTTTTATGATTGCTTCTTTGGAAGATGAAATTAGAAATTTTAAGCCAAAAGAATTTTATGGAATAGAAGCTTATTCTCATAGTTTTAAATTTTTATATCACGATGAAAAAAATGATACAAAAACATTTGATGAAAGTAAGTGTGATAATATTTTAAATTCAATAAAAAATAAAGATTTTACAGTTGAAAGTGTATCAAGAACTAAAAGTCAAACTTATGCACCTCTTTTGTATGATTTAACTGAACTTCAAAGGGATGCAAATAAAATTTATGATTTTTCTGCTAAAGAAACTCTTTCCATAATGCAATCATTGTATGAACGCCATAAAGTTTTGACATATCCAAGAACTGATTCGAGATATGTTAGTGAAGACATAGTTGAAACATTAAAAGACAGAGTAAAAGCAGTAAGCGTAGGGCCTTATTCAAAAATAGCTCATAAAATTTATATGAATCCTATTAAAGGTAGTAAGAATTTTGTAAATGACGCTAAAGTTTCTGATCACCATGCTATTATACCTACTGAACAAACAGTTTTCTTAAATGATTTGTCTGACAAAGAAAGGAAAATATTTGATTTAGTTGTAAAAAGATTTTTAGCTGTTTTGTCAAAACCGTTTGAATTTGAAAAAATAGTTATAAACGGAAAAATAGGCAGTGAAAGTTTTGTTTCAAAAGGAAAAGTTACTCTTTCTTTAGGATGGAAAGAAATTTATTCTGTTTACGAAGATGATGAAATATTGGACGATTATCCTATTAATTTAATAGAAAATCTTAAAAAAGGTAATTCAATTAAAATTACTTCAATAAAAAAGACTGTTGGAGAAACTAAACCTCCACAAAGATTTACTGAAGCAAGCCTTTTGTCTGCTATGGAAAACCCAGTTAAATATATGAAAAATGCCGATAAAGATTTGAAAAAGACAATTGGAGAAAAAGGTGGTTTAGGAACAGTTGCCACGAGAGCTGATATAATTGAAAAATTATTTAATTCATTTGTTATAGAGAAAAAAGATAAATACCTCTATACAACTTCAAAAGGAAGACAGCTTTTAGATCTTTCCCCAGAAGAAATAAAATCACCAGTTTTAACTGCAGAATGGGAACAAAAGCTTGATGATATAGCAAAAGGTAAAATTAATAAAAATGTTTTTATAGATGAAATGAAAAATTACACTCAAACGATTATAAAAGGAATAAAATCAAGCGATAAAAAATATATACATGACAACGAAACAAAATCAAAATGTCCTGATTGCGGAAATTATTTGCTTGAAGTTAAAGGAAAAAAAGGAACAATGCTTGTGTGTCAAAACAGAGAATGTGGTTATAAAAAAGGACTTGCTCAAATAACTAATGCAAGATGCCCTAATTGTCATAAAAAATTAGAACTTAAAGGGGAAGGGGAAGGTAAAATTTTTGTTTGCAAATGTGGTTTTAGAGAAAAACTTTCTGCATTTAATAAAAGAAAACAAAATGAAACTTCTTCTGTTTCAAATAAAGATGCTATGAAGTATATAAATAAGCAAAGTAAAAAGGAAGATGAACCTATAAATACTGCTTTAGCAGATGCTTTGGCTAAATTAAAATTATAATAATTTATATATTTGTTATCTTAGGTAAAAAGATCAGATAGTTTCATCTTAGGTTATTGTGATTAAATTATAATATTTTCTTTCCAAAATAACATCTAACGTCAGTTAAAATATTATAATTTAATCTTTAACTCTTACGCATCTAAACAATTTTATTTAGTTAGTTAATATTTAAAAATATGTTTAGTAATGATTTTGTTTTTGTATTATATTTTATTAATGTCATTGGGAGGAACGGAGGAACTATGGAAATTATTATTGTTTTTATAATAACATATGTTATATACATTTTTATAAGGAGAGCTAAACTTCAAAGACAAACGGATAAATTTAACAAGCTTTTATATGTAGATAAAAGTCCTGAAAAATATATTGCTGAAGTAGATAAGCTATTGAGAAAGCTTCAATCTGATACTGAAAGAAATATAAATTTAATTCAAAAGACTACAGGTCTTTTATATGCTGGTAGGTTTGAAGATGTTATAAATATTTTGACTGTTGATATTAAAAAAATTCCTCCTAATTGGCAACCTATCTATTATCATAATTTAGTTTTAAGTTTGTATTTTAATGGTGAAATTGAAAAAGGAAATGAGTATTTAAATGAAGCTAAAGAAGCTGTAAAACGATATGAAAAATTTGATTTTTATAAATCAGCTATAGATATGATGTATGCAGTTTCGGATTATTATAATGGAAATAGTGAAAGTCATAAGCAATTTTTTGAAAAATTATCTTCTGAAGGAAAAAATGATTATAGAATAGCTTTTGGGTATTATTTCTTAGGTAAAATAAATGAGATTGAAAGTAATCTTGTAGAAAGTGAATTGTGTTTTAATAAATCAAAATTGTACGGTAAAGGTAGTTTTTTTGAAAATTTATCAGTAAACTAACATAAAAACACACATTGATGATTTTAATATTATCAATGTGTGTTTTTGTTAGTCTTCTAAATTTATGTCTATGAACCTGTTTCCTTTGCCTAATACATGTACTATTGGTATTACTTTTACAAATGCAGTTGGGTCAGTTTGTTTAATAAAATTTTGAATCAAAACGGACTGACTTGGAGAACAAACAGATTCAAGCTGAATTTTATCTTCGTTTGTATAACATCCTGTTGCATGAATAAGAGTGACGCCTCTTCCAAGTTCAAACATTATGAATTTGCTTATTTCATCATGCTTACTGCTTATTATTTCAAGCTTGTACAATTTATTTCCAAAACCGATTATTATATAATCACAAATTTTAGTAATAATGAGCTGGCTGATTATGGAATACAATGCAATATTTCTGCCGAAAGCAAATGCAGCGATTATTAAAACAGAACCGTCTAAAAACAGCATCAAATAACTTATATTTATTGATGGAAAAAGCTTTTTATTGAGTATTTTAGCAAGGGTGTCCGTACCTCCAAAAGAAAATCCTTTTCTAAGTATTATTCCAATACCTATACCGGTAAAAATAGAAAAGTAAATTGATGCTAAAAGCAAGTCATTTTCAACAAATTTAAATTCAATATTTTGCATTGCTAATAGTACTGTTGGGTATAAAATAGAAAGAAAAACAATTTTCGTAATTTCCTTTTTTCCAATTGTTATGAAAGTTAAAACTAATATTATAAGCGTTCCAAAATAATAAATATAGGAATAATTGATGTTTAAATATTTTTCGAGAATTATTGATAATCCTGTAATTCCACTTGTCACAAGACCATTTGGCTTGAGGATGAAATTTACCGCAAATGCTGTTACGAGGCATCCTACAATTAAATAAAGAGTATCACTAATGAATTTTAAAAATTTAGTATTGTTCATATTTTACCTTCTCGATTTATTTATTTTGATCTATAATAACTTGCACCAGCATTCTATAAATGCAGGATAATCATATTGCGATTTTACCAGTTAGTGACTTTGTCTTAACTTTCTGGTAAACTATCATAATACTATAATAACAAAAAAATCCAAAAAATCAATTGGAAATAAAAATATGTTTATTTTTTGCTGAAAAAATTATAAAATATATGGACAGGAGGTATGATTATGAAAATAACTGAAAAAAACAATCAATTGATTATAGAAAATGTAAATGATTTTAATATAAAGCATATTTTTGAATGTGGTCAGTGCTTTCGCTGGGAAAAAGAAGAAAACGGAAGCTATACAGGCGTAGTAAAAAACAAAGTTATAAATGTTATGCAAAAGGATGACACCGTAATTTTTGAAAATATGAATATAAATGATTATGAAAATATTATTAAAAATTATTTTGATTTTGATGTTGATTATTTATCTATAAAAGAAAAGCTAAACAATGATGAAATAATGAACACTGCTATAAATTTCGGACAAGGCATAAGAATATTAAACCAGGATGAATGGGAAATTATGATTTCATTTATGATTTCAGCTAATAACAGAATTCCTATGATAAAAAAAGTTATAGAAAATTTAAGTTATAATTTTGGTGATTTTATTTGTAGTTATAGAGGAAGGGATTATTTTAGTTTTCCAACTGCCGAACAATTATCAAATGCTCCCATAGAAAAAATAATGGAATGTAAAGCTGGGTTTAGATCAGAGCGAATTAAAGAAGCAGCAACAAGATTTTTAACAGAAAATGAAACCATATATGATTTGAAAAACAGAACTTATGATGAGGGATTAAATTATTTGAAAACATATAAGGGAATCGGTGATAAAGTTGCAAATTGTATATTATTATTTTCAATGAAACAGCTAAGCACATTCCCAGTTGATGTATGGGTTAGAAGGGTTATGCAAACTTTATATGTTGATTCTAAAACAAACGATAAAGATATAAGAAATTTCGCAGAAAACAAATTTGGAAATTTATCAGGATATGCACAACAATACTTATTTTATTATGCCCGTGAAAATAATATAGGTAAATAGTATTTTAATTGAAGTTTTAAGAAAGCACCATGAAAAATTGACAAATTTTTCTTAGAGTATTATAATTAAATAATTGAAGGGGTGTAAATCCACCCCTATTATTAATGGAGGAAAAATGTCTGCTAATTTAAGAAGAAAACAAATTGAAGAATATTTAAAAGAAAACACAGAACCTATAAGCGCTACTGCCTTAGCTAAAAAATTTTTAGTAAGCCGCCAAGTTATAGTTGGAGACATTGCATTAATGCGTGCTGCAGGCCTTAGCATATCAGCAACACCTCGTGGTTATATTATAAATGCAGAAAACTCAGATGAAGAATACACATTTACAATTGCTTGCAATCACGGCTATGAAAATATAGCAGAAGAACTTTATGCTGTAGTTGATAATGGTGGGTCTATAATAGATGTTACAGTTGAACATCCTGTTTATGGTCAAATAGTTGGGGAACTCAGAATATTTTCAAGATACGATGCTGATATATTTTTAAAAAATATAGAAGAAAATAAAGCTCAGCCTCTATTTAGATTAACTGGGGGAATACATCTTCATACAATTCGTTGCAAGGATGCTGAAACTAAAGAAAGAATTCTTGATGCATTACAAAAAGAAAATGTTTTATACAAATAAATTTTTTAAAAAATATATTTGTTGACAAAAATAAAATCCTTTATTATAATATGCCTATAAGTGTCAAGACACCCGACAACACATGTGACTATTATAATTATACTTAATAAATTTTTATTAAAGAAAGGATTTTAAAATGAGAAATAATAAACTATTATCAATGACAATTTCAGCACTTCTTTGTGCAGTAGGTATTGTAATTCCTATAATATCACCTATAAAAATAACATTGGAGCCAGCATCATTTACTTTAGCAAGCCATGTTGCAATATTTATAGCTATGTTTATATCACCTTTAACTGCATTATTCGTAGCAACAGGAACAGCATTAGGATTTTTACTTGCAGGATTTCCAATAGTAGTAGTTTTACGTGCAGCAACACATGTAATATTTGCTTTAGTAGGAGCTATAATATTGAAAAAATCTCCTGATATCGTAAGAAATACTAAAAAAACTGCAGTATATTCTTTCTTAATATCTATTTTACACAGTTTGTGCGAAGTAATTGTTGTAATGCCGTTTTACTTTGGCAATAACATGAGCGCAGGTTATTATTCAAAAGGATTTTTCACTTCAGTAATATTGTTAGTAGGGGTTGGAACATTAGTACACAGTATGATAGATTATTATCTTGCTTACGTTATTTGGAAAAATGTTGAACAGGCAGTTAAAGTTCCTCATATAAGCTTTAAACAAGGACAACAAAATATTTAATTAAATAATTAATATGCAAAATTGATTTTTAGAGGCTGTGTAAACAGTCTCTTTTTTTACGGGAATTTTCTTAAATAAAAATTTTATTATTCGAAAATCTGCATGCATAAATTTAAATTGACTATTATTAATACATGGAGTAAAATTATTATTAACAAAATTTATTTTAAATGAGGCAGCAATGGATGGTAATAAAGTTAG
Source organism: Firmicutes bacterium UBA6132 (assembly GCA_002435835.1). The sequence goes on along the minus strand of DIVM01000200.1, from coordinate 5,082 downwards.
AAAATTAAGAAAAGAAAAAAATATGACTCTTGACGATTTATCACAAAAATCAGGATTTACATCAAGCTACATATCTCAAGTTGAAAGAAACTTAATTGAACCATCTTTGTCATCATTAAGCAAAATTTGTGAAATTTTAAATGTTTCACCTTATTATTTTATCGAAAATGAAAAAGATAATATTATAATTCAAAGAAAAGAAGATAGACAAATACTTGTTATGCCAGATGAAGATAAAGAATTAAGTTTTTTAGTTCCTATTAATGATGAAAAAAAATCAAATATTAAATTTGGAATTTATGAAACTAAAATTAAAGCAGGAAAATGGGATAGCCAAAATTTTATTGTTATAGATTCTGATAAATGTGTAATAATAAAAAAAGGAACTTTGCTAATTAGCATAAATGAATTAAATGAACTTTTATTAGAAGGTGATAGCATTTATATTAAATCAAATGTTCCACACAGGTTATATAATCCAGCAGATGATGATACTGAAATTTTATGCATAACTTCACCATCTATATATTAACCAAATTATATATTATTATGTAAAAATGCTGAAAGGAGCACTACCAATAATGGAAAAAAAATTTGAAGACGTTAAAGAAGAATTTATAAATGCAAGTTTAGATGAAAAAATAAAAATATATACATCTGCACAAGGTTTAACAGTAGATCAGTTTAAAGAGTTGCTATCATATTATCCAATTAAACATTTGGATAGATTAGAAGCTGCAGTTAATGGAATTTAATAGTGTAAAACAAAAACCTCTAACTTTTAGAGGTTTTTTGTATATTATCCAAATAATTGGTAATAAATAGTTTGAGGTGAAAATTATGTTAAAGGAATCTAAAGAAAAAGAAACAAGAAGAAAGTTTATAGAACATACAATAGGAACAAGAAAATATTTTAGTTATCGAGCGGATTTAATTTTTTTAAAATTTATTATAAGTGTAGCTTCATTTTTAACTATTTTTTTAATGAGTAGAAACTTTATATTTTCATTAGTAATATCTTCTGAAGCATTTTTAATTTTTACATTGATCAATAAGTTAAACTTAGACAGGAAAGTTAAAGAAGGCGAAGAACTATTTATTAAAGAAAGTAAAAAAGATTATTATAACTCTAAGTTAAATGATATGAGCATAGAAAAATTTCAATTACTTATAAAATATTTTTTTGAAAAAGAAGGGTATACTGATTATAAAAAAATGGGTAATCATTTATTTACAGCACAAAAAAATGGTGAAACATATTGCATAAAAACATTTAAAATTTATAACGGAATAGAAATAGAAAAAATTGATATTAGAAGCTATATAGTATTTTTGGCACAAAGTCCATACAAAAAAGCTTTTTTTGTTACATATAATGAAATGAGTGAAGAAGCTAATGATTTAATTAAAAAAGCTAATGAAGAAATGGATATAACTGTTATAAATAATGATAAACTTTTTGAATTTGCTGAAAAAAATGATTTAATGCCTGATAAAAGCTATTTTTATGAAAAAATAAATGATGTAAAAACAAAATCAATAGATAAAACAGCTATTAAAAACACAGCTTTTGATAAAAAGAAAATTTGGATTTATATGTTGTCAGCAATACTTTTTTATGTTATTTCAATTGTTTTGCCTGATAACATGACTTCAGTATATATATCATGGTATTTTATAATATTAACTGTGGTATGTTTGTTATCTTTAATGGCTTCAAAAGTAGCACAAAAAAGTGAATAGTTTAAAAATCACCTTCACGGTGATTTTTTTGATGTAAACAAATTACGTAATAGTTTTATTTGTTATTGTAATAATATTATAAATTAATGTTGAATTTGTCATTAATTTGTATTATAATTCTTTTGGAAATAAATATATATTACATATGGAGGATATTATGAATTTTAAAGTACCAGTAGGTTTATCAAACAAGCATGTTCACTTATCAGTGGAAGATATAAATACATTATTTGGAGAAGGACACAGCCTTACACCAATTAAAGATTTAAGTCAACCAGGTCAATTTGCATGCGATGAAAAAGTTGATATAGTTGGACCAAAAAGAACGATCGCAGGAGTTAGAGTTTTAGGACCTGCAAGAAAAGAAACTCAAATAGAACTTTCTTTTTCTGATGCAATAACTTTAGGGTTGAAAAATACACCAATAAGAGATTCTGGAAAATTAGAAGGAACTCCTGGAGTTAAATTAGTTGGACCTAAAGGCGAAGTTGAATTGTCAAAAGGTACTATAATAGCAGCAAGACACATTCACATGCATACAACAGATGCAGAAAAATATAATTTAAAAGACAAAGATATAGTAAAAGTAAGAGTAGATGGTGAAAGAGCATTAGTATTTGAAAATGTATTAATAAGAGTAAATGAAACATACGCATTAGATATGCATGTTGACGTTGAAGAAGGTAATGCGGCAATGCTTCAAAATGGACAATTAGTAGAAGTTATAAACGAATAATTATTATAAAAATTGGAGCCTCAATTGGAAAATATAAATAATATAAATAATATAGAAAATATAAAAAATATAGAAAAATATATTGATCATACACTTTTAAAAGCAGATGCAACAAAACAAATGATAGAAAATTTATGCGAAGAAGCAGTTCAATATGGATTTTATTCTGTATGTGTAAATTCTTGTTATGTAAATTTATGTAAGAATTTGGTGGCTAACTCAGATGTAAAAATATGTTCTGTAATTGGTTTTCCATTGGGAGCAGTAGATAGCGCTTCAAAAGTTTTTGAAGCTAAGCAAGCTGTAGAAAATGGTGCTGATGAAATAGATATGGTTATTAATGTTGGAGCTTTAAAAAGCAAAGATTATGAATATGTATTAAATGACATCAAGCAAGTTGTTAAGGTAATTTATGATGCTGATAAAAATGCTGTTTTAAAAGTAATTATAGAAACATGTCTTTTAACAGATGAAGAAAAAATAAAAGCTTGCGAGTTATCCCTTGATGCAAAAGCTCATTTTGTAAAAACATCAACTGGTTTTAGCATTGGTGGAGCAACTGTATCCGATATAAAACTAATGAAAAATGCAGTTAAAGGCAAATTAAAAGTTAAAGCATCCGGTGGTATTAGAACTTTAAATGATGCTATACAAATGATTAATGCTGGAGCTGACAGAATAGGTGCAAGTGCTTCAGTTAATATGATAAAAGAAAATATAAAATAAAAATTATTTATATAATAAGGAGAGCAAATGATTGCTCTCTTTTTATATTATAGGAAAGTAGAAGGGAACCATAGGGTTCCATAGCGAAAGCATCCAAGTGATTTTTTTATATGTAAATTTATATTGTTTTAATATGTTTAAGAGTGGTATAATTAATAGATAATATTAAAAAAGCAATTTGTTAAATTGGTATATAGTACCAGTGTGGAGGAAATATGGATTTTTTACCTATTAATATAGATGATATGAAAAAAAGAGGATGGGAACAATGCGATTTTGTTTTTGTAACAGGGGATGCATATGTTGATCATTCTTCATTTGGAGCAGCAATACTTTCAAGACTCTTAGAAAGATATGGCTATAAAGTAGGAATTATTGCACAACCTGATTGGAAGGATATAAATTCTTTTAAAAAATTAGGTGAACCAAGGCTTGGGTTTTTAGTTAATTCAGGAAATATTGATTCAATGGTTAACCATTATACAACTTTCAAAAAAAGAAGACATAAGGATGAATATTCCCCGGGAGGAAAACCAAATTTAAGACCGGATAGAGCGCTTACAGTTTATTCTAACAAAATAAGAGAAGCTTATAAAAATGCTCCCATAATAATTGGTGGCATAGAAGCAAGTTTAAGAAGACTTTCACATTATGATTATTGGTCTGATTCAGTGAGAAGGTCAGTTTTGCTTGATGCTGGTGCGAATTTATTAGTTTATGGCATGGGAGAAAAAGCTATTATTGAAATAGCAGAAGCTCTTGATTCTGGTCTTCCCGTAGATGAAATTACTTTTATAAATGGAACTGTTTATAAAACAAAAGATAAAGACCGAGCATATGAGCCAATTTTTTTACCAACATTTGATGAAGTTGCATCATCAAAAAGAAAATATGCTGACAGTTTTAAAATGCAATATGAAAACACTGATGCAAAAAGTGGAAAAACATTAGTGGAACAATATGATTCTATTTATGTTGTACAAAACCCACCTATGGAATCACTTAAAGAACAGGAACTTGATGATGTTTATGATTTAGATTATATGATGGATTATCACCCTATTTATGCGAATTCAGGTGGAATTCCTGCTCTTGAAGAAATAAAATTTAGTATTACAAGCGTAAGAGGATGTTTTGGAGGATGTAACTTTTGTGCTCTTAATTTTCACCAAGGTACAATTGTTCAGTCAAGAAGTCATGATTCCATAATAAAAGAAGCAGAAAAAATGACACAGGACAAAGATTTTAAAGGATATATACATGATGTAGGAGGTCCTACTGCTAACTTTAGAATAAAAGCTTGCAACAAACAAGAGCATTATGGCGCATGTAAAAACAAAAGCTGTCTTGCTCCACAAAAATGCAGCAATTTAATTGTTGATCATGAGGATTATGTAAAACTTCTAAGAAAAGTAAGAAATTTGGAAGGTGTTAAAAAAGTTTTCGTTCGTTCAGGAATAAGATATGATTATGTTATGTACGATAAAAATGATGATTTTATGAAAGAATTATGTAAACATCATGTAAGCGGTCAATTAAGAACTGCACCTGAGCATGTTTCTAATAAAGTTTTAAGGCAGATGGGAAAACCACCTATTAAAATTTATAATCAATTTGTTAAAAAGTTTTACGAAGAAAGTAAAAAAATAAATAAAGAACAATATATTGTTCCGTATTTTATTTCGTCCCATCCAGGTTCAACTTTAAAAGATGCAATTGAGTTAGCAGAATATATAAGGGATATGGGATATGTACCAGAGCAGGTTCAAGATTTTTATCCAACACCAGGAACACTTTCAACATGTATGTATTATACGGGAATTAATCCGTTAACTGATGAAGAAGTTTTTGTTCCAAAAGAAATAGAAGAAAGAAAA
>DIVM01000133.1 GCA_002435835.1 Firmicutes bacterium UBA6132 | reverse complement strand
ACACCAACTGCATCTACATTTTCAATGAAACAAACCGTAATCATTTGATTTTTACTATCTCTTACAACTTCAAGTTCAAGTTCTTCCCAACCTAATACTGATTCTTCAACAAGAATTTGACCAATCATGCTTGCATGTATTCCTCTGCTAGCTATAATTCTAAGTTCTTCAGCATTATAAACCAAGCCTCCACCTGTACCACCCATTGTGTAAGCAGGTCTTATAACAACAGGATATCCAAGTTCTTCTGCTATTTTTTCTGCATCTTCAACAGTGTAAGCTTCATGGCTTCTTGGCATTTCAATTTCAAGTTTGTTCATAGCTTTTTTAAATTCTATTCTATCTTCACCGCGCTCAATAGCATCTATTTGAACACCTATTACTTTAACACCATATTTTTCTAAAATTCCAGTTTTACTTAAATCCAAACAAAGATTAAGAGCTGTCTGCCCTCCTAAATTAGGCAAAACAGCATCAGGTCTTTCTTTTTCTATGATTTCAGTTAAACTTTTTTCGTTTAATGGCTCAATATAAGTTACATCAGCAATTTTAGGGTCAGTCATTATAGTTGCTGGATTAGAATTTACTAAAACTATTTTATAACCCAATTTTCTAAGTGCTTTACAGGCTTGAGTTCCAGAATAATCAAATTCACATGCTTGACCTATTATAATAGGTCCAGATCCAATTATAAGTATTTTTTCAATATCAGTTCTTTTAGGCATTTTTGTAGCTCCTTTTATTAAAAATTAATATTTAAACATATTTCCTTATATTTATATTTTATCACATTTCTTTAAATATTTAAAGTTATTTATTTTTATTCATTAAATTTTTTTAAAAAGGACGGCCTTTTTTACAACAGCCACTCTTTATGGCTTCAAGGACCGTCCCTACTTTTATCTTTCTTCTCTAAAATAATTTATTCCACAGCTTGCTGGCTGTTGATTTTCTTTTGATTTTCTTATTGATGTTATTATTAAAACTAATGCTGTTATAACAAATGGTAACATATCATAAAAAGCATTTGGAATAGTAAAATATGTTTTTGGTGTATAATATTTTAGAATATTAAATGCTCCAAATATAAATGAACCGAATATTGCTTTATTAGGACTCCAAGAAGCAAATATAACAAGGGCTACCGATATCCAACCAAGTCCATTTACACTGTTGCTCATCCAAACGCCACCGTTTATAATCATGGAACAATAAGCTCCTCCTATTCCACATATACCTCCGCCTAACAAAACATTTAAATATTTTAATTTAGTAACTTTTATTCCTGCTGCATCAGCTGCTCCTGGATTTTCTCCAATAGCCCTTAAATTTAATCCTAACTTTGTATGATTTAAGTATATTCCGCAAAGTATGGCTATTAATATACCTAAATACACAAATGGATTATATTGAAAAAATAATTGTCCTATTACAGGTATATCGCTTAAAACAGGAATATTTATATTGCTTATTTGTGCAGCAATATTTTCAGGAAGTTTTAATGAATTTGTGTTTGAATTTACAAGCATATATTCACCAAAAAAATTGGATAAACCTATACCAAAAATAGTAAGTGTTAAACCAGTTACATTTTGGTCTGCCATAAATGTTATGGTAAGTATTGCATAAATTAAAGCTCCAGCTAATCCTGCCACAAAAGCAGCAAACAAAGCTATTAATAAATTATTAGTTAAAAAACCAGCCATAAATCCAGCACATGCACCCAAAGACATCATGCCTTCAACACCTAAATTTAAGTGTCCTGATTTTTCATTCATTATTTCACCAACTGTGCCAAATAAAAGTGGTGTTCCTGCAAATACTGCAGCAACTAAAAAATTTAAAAACATATTCATTATTTATTACCTCCTTTATGGCGTAATACAAATTTATAACGAATAAAAAATTCACATCCTAATATAAAGAATAAAATTATTCCTTGAAGTACACTTGCTGAATAAGTTGACAATCCATATGTTGACTGCATAACGCTACTTCCTTTTTCCAACACAGAAAATAAAAATGAAACCATTAAAATACCGAATGGATTTAAGTTTGCAAGCCACGCAACAATAATCGCTGTAAAACCAACGCCTCCTGCCACTGAAGCAGCCAATGTCATATCAGAACCAGCTGATTGTATAACCCCAGTTATTCCACATATACCACCTGATAAAATCATAGTGCGAAGTATTATTTTTTTAACATTCATACCAGCATATCTTGAAGTAGCTTGACTTTCCCCAACAACGCTTATTTCATAACCATGTTTTGTATATACCATATATATGAATACAACAACAACTAATATTAAACCAACAATCCAACCAAATTGAACTCCTAATATTTTATCTAATTGAGCATTTGCTTCAAACCTTGCTATTTTAGGAAATCCTGATGAACCTGGATCCTTCCATGGGCCATCTCTTAAAAATGAAATAACATGTAGGGCTATATAATTTAACATTAAAGTTAATAATGTTTCATTTGTGTTAAATTTAGATTTAAAAAATGCAGGTATTAAACCCCATAATCCTCCTCCAATAAATCCAGATATAAACATTATTATAATAAGAATGATATGAGGAAGATCAGAATAAAACAATGCAAAATATGATGAAAAAACAGCTCCCATTATTATTTGCCCTTCAGCTCCTATGTTCCAAAACTTCATTTTAAACGCTAATGTTATACCTAATGATGCCATTAAAAGAGGAATCATAAATTTCACTGTAGCTTGTATAGCCATTTTACTTCTAAATGCACCTGAAACTATAGTTAAATAAAGTTCAAAAGGATTAAAACCTATCAGTAAAATAAATAAACCACCCGCTACTAAAGCAAGTATAAAAGCAATTATTCTTAATTTTATAATATCTAAGTTTGAACGTTCTGCTCTTTTAACGGTACGAATTAGGGGTTCTCTAACTTTTATATTTTCTTGGTTTTTATTCATCACCTTCAACTCCTTTGAAACTTTTGCCTGCCATCATTAGTCCAATTTCTTCTTTTGTTGTTTGCTTTGTATCAACTATTCCTTTCATTTCTCCATTACATAAAACCATAATTCGATCTGAAAGTTCTAATAACACATCTAAATCTTCACCTATAAATAAAACAGCTACACCCTTTTGCTTTTGCTCATTTAATAAATCATATATTACATAGGAAGAATTAATATCAAGCCCTCTAACAGGATATGCAGTTATTAAAACATTTGGATTTGAATCTATTTCTCTTCCAAGCAAAACTTTTTGAACATTGCCACCGGACATCATTCTTACAGGCATATCAACATTTGGTGTTACAATTTGTAATTTGTTTTTTAAATACTCTGCTAATTTTCTTGAAGGTTTTTTATCTATAAAAAATCCTTTACTTTTTCTATATGATTTTAGCATCATGTTTTCAACCATACCCATGGAGCCAACAAGCCCCATTCCAAGTCTATCTTCAGGTACAAAACTCATACTTATTCCTAAATTTATAATTTCATCTGGAGTTTTTCCAATAATATTTTCTTTGTTACAAAGCACTGCACCACTTTTTATTTTTATTAAACCAGCTATGGACTCGCAAAGTTCTTTTTGACCACTGCCTGCTATTCCTGCTACTCCTAAAATTTCTCCTCTTTTAAGTTTAAAATTAATATTTTTCAAACCCAAGGATCCATCTTCGTTCATTACGGAAAGGTCCACAACATTTAATATAGTTTTTTTGCTTTCAACTTCCGGTCTATTTATTTTTAAACTAACAGGTCTTCCTACCATTAACTCAGTTAATTGTTTTTCATTTGAATTTTCTGTTTTTACAGTATCTATAAGTTTTCCTTTACGAAGTATTGCTACTCTATCAGAAACGGATAAAACTTCGTGTAGCTTATGTGTAATAATTATTATTGCGCTTCCTTGCTCTTTCATTTTTCGAAGTATTGCAAATAATTTTTCTGTTTCTTGAGGTGTTAATACAGCAGTTGGCTCATCCAAAATTAAAATTTGGGCACCTCTGTATAAAACTTTTAAAATTTCAACTGTTTGTTTCTCGCTTACTGACATATTATATATTTTTTTCTCTGGTTCTATTTCTAAACCAAATTTACTGCTTATATTTAAAATTTTCTCTTTTAAAACTTTTGGCTTTAAATATTTTTCTTTTGTACCTAAAACTATATTATCCATTGCATTTAGAACTTCAACTAATTTAAAATGCTGATGAATCATACCTATACCATAATTAATTGCATCAGTTGGCGAACTTATAGAAACCTCCGAACCTGCTATGGATATAGTTCCTGCATCAGGATAATAAATACCTGACAACATGTTCATTAGAGTTGTTTTGCCTGAGCCGTTTTCTCCAAGCAATGCGAGAATTTCACCATATTTAATATTTAAATTTATGTTGTCATTAGCAACAACACTTCCAAATATTTTAGAAACGCCCTTAAGTTCAATGGCATATTTTGTTTCAATTAAATTTGACATATTAACTCCTATTGTAAATTACATTCTTCTTTTGAGCAGAACACAGAACAAGTGTTAGCTTTAAATAAAGCTAACACTTACATTCAATTTATTTTACAGTAACTGTTTTAAAGTACCAGTTAATTCCACCAGTAATTGTTGCATCGTCTAAAGTTTTACCTTCTTCTCCAACTGTTTTTCCATCATTAGTTTCTATAACGCCATCAAATACATTGAAGCTTCCATCAAGGATTCTTTTTTCTGCATCTTGTACTGCTTCTTTTGTACCTTCTGCTATAATGCTTTCATTTAATGGAGAAATTCCTACTAATTCTTCTTTCATTCCGCCGTAATAATTTTCTCCAGTCCATGTTCCATTAATTAAATTTTCAACAGCCCAAGTATAATACTGTGACCAATCCCATACTGCAGATGTTAAAGTAGCTTTAGGAGCATCTTTAGACATATCTGAATTATATCCTATTCCAAAAGCACCAGATTTTTCAGCTTCTAACTGTGGGTTAGGTGTATCACAGTGTTGTGCTATTACATCACAACCTTCTGCTAATAAAGCTTTTGCTGCATTTGTTTCTTCTTCTGGTGAGAACCAACTGTTAGTTACTTTTACAAATACTTTTGCATCAGGATTAACTGAATTTACTCCCATTGCAAATGCGTTGATACCTCCAGTTACCTCAGAGTTTTCTTGTCCCATTGCTGCTACATATCCAATTAAATTAGATTCTGTTTTTAAACCTGCAACTATACCCGATATATATCTTGCTTGATAAATTCTTCCAAAGTAATTGTTAAAGTTAGTTCCATTACTTTTATAACCTGAACCATGTGAAAATATAACATCTGGATATTCAGCTGCTAAAGCTTCCATTGTATCCATATATCCCCAACTCGTACCAAATATAATGTTAGCACCTTCTTCAATACATTCAAGAATTGCTGTTTCTGTAGCAGTTGGATCTGTATCATTTACATTGTTTTTACGAATGATTTGGCTATCATCAAGTCCAAGAGCTTCTTGCATTCCTACAATACCTTGGTCATGTGCATATGTATAACCCGAACCA
>DIVM01000320.1 GCA_002435835.1 Firmicutes bacterium UBA6132 | reverse complement strand
CTGATGTTATTTAATTTAGATATTTCCTCAAGACTGAGTTTTTCAAATATCTAAATTAAATAACATCAGTAAAATTAGAAAAATTAAAGGCTATACACAGTCAAAACTTGCAGAATTAAGTGGAGTAAATATTCGTTTAATACAAAAGTATGAAAGTGGCGAAAGAGATTTTAAAAAAGCCCAAGTTCTAACAGCAATTAAAATAGCAGATGCACTTCAAATTACTGTGGATGAATTGATCAGAACATAAGAATTTACTTACATTTATATACTGAATCCCATCCCTGTTAGCATTTCTTTATCTTGGTCTATGTTATTGCCTGATGTTGTCAGCAAATCACCAGTTATAGTTGCATTAGCACCTGAGTGGAAAGCTTTTCTACCAGAATCCACCATAAGGCTTCTTCCTGCTGCTAATCGGATTCTGGCCGTTGGGTTAATGAATCTAAACAAAGCTACAGTTCTTAATATTTCATTTTCTGTCAGATGTTTTGCATGTTCATATGCAGTTCCTTTTATTGGCATCAATGCATTAATTGGTATAGATTCTATTTTTAATTCTGATAAGCTTACAGCCATATCAAGACGGTCTTCAAATGTTTCACCCATTCCAATAATTCCTCCTGAGCATACTTTAAAACCTGTTTTTTGAGCAAGCTTAATAGAATTTATCTTATCTTCATATGTATGAGTTGTACATATATTAGGAAAATTTCTTTTTGAAGTTTCTATATTTGCGTGATACATAGAAACTCCACTTTCTTTTAAAGCAATAAACGCTTCTTCAGACAACAAACCATGTGAAGCACATAAATCAATATTGCATTCATCATTCATTTTTTTATATGTATCACAAGCTTTCTTCAAATCATTACCTTTTAATTCTCGTCCTGCTGTTACAATGGAATACCGATGCACGCCTTTTACAGCATGCTTTTTACAATCATCAACTATTTTTTCCGAATCTAAGAAATCATACTCTTCCACTCCTGTGTGATGATGGCTGCTTTGTGCACAAAATTTACAATTTTCACTGCACTTACCGCTTCTACCATTAATGATAGAACATAAATTTATATCATCGCCACATAATGATTTACGTATAAAGTCAGCACCTTCACAAAGCTCATTTAAATCAACAGTGGAAAAAAAACTTAAATCTTCATTCCGTTTCAGTCTTCTTCCTTCAATTATTTCCTGTGCTAAATTTTTAATTTCCATAAGTATCCCCTCCAATTATAGATATTTAGCTTTTGTAATTCGTTTTTTAATAATAGGTCCATTAATAGTTGCAATTATAATTTTTGCAATATCACCAAGAATATATGGAATCACCCCAGCAAATAAAGCAGCTTTAATAGTTAAATTAGCTTGATAAGCTAACCAGCTTGTACCTAAAGCGTATGTTATTGCTGTTCCAATAACCATGCCTACTACATACATATAAATTTTGCCATTAAATTTATCAACAAAGTATCCAGAAACAAGAGCCATAAATATAAATCCGATCAAATATCCTCCAGTTGGTCCTAAGAGTTTCGCAGGTCCTGCAGTAAAATTCGAAAATACGGGTATACCTATGAACCCAATTAAAAGGTAAACCAAACAACTGATAGTTGCTTTTTTCCAACCAAGTATAATTGCTGTAAAGTATATAGCAAGGTTAGTAAAAGAAATTGGAACTGGTGAAATTGGAATTGCAATTGAAAGAGGTCCTAAAATACAAGTGACTGCTGTCATAATACCGATTAAAATAAGTGTTTTTGTTTTTTCATTTCTCATAATGTAATCCTTTCTTGTATGTAAAATTTATGTCTTTTTGAAAACATTATGATTATAAATCAAACAAATATAATTGTCAACCATTTTTATTTTATCGGTTAACGATAAGATTTGAAAATAAAAGAATTCAAATCCTACTAACTTGGATTTGAATTCTTTTCATTATATATTATCTTCAATAGTGTTTTGTGCCCATGCTACTGCACGTTCTATTTCGCCTTGATGCAATGGCCCTTTGTTTGCTTTAGCAATAAAACCTTCAGGTGCAGTAATTAATTTACCACCTTTTTTAACAAGTTTTTCACTTATAGGCTCAGCTGCATATTCAAATGACTTAATTATCTTTTTTAATACCATTTCCATCATTTCAATTTTAGAGTATCTTGTGTCAAAAGCCATTACTTTAATTCCCTTAAGACCATCTACTGGAATACTATCTAAGAAATCTTCAATTGCAGCTGTAGGTTTGAAATATATTGTAGGCGAACCTACAATTAATAAATCTATGTTTTTTAAATTATTTATATCTGCATTTTTAACATTTATTACCTTAACTAATTCATCATCAAAATCATATGAATTACCAATTGATTCTGCGATTGATTTAGTATTTCCATGAACGGAATCATAAATTACTAAAATCCTCATTTTCTGTCTCCTTAAAAACTTTGTTTTATATTTCTGATATATTTTCAACTAAAAATTTTCTTGCAAAATATTTAGCCATTTCCATATCATTTTCATTCGGTCTGTTTTTTGCAATTCCACCTATTAATTTAAATGGACCATATGTATCAAATCCCTTACATGCAAAGTTACCGATAACTTCAAAACCTTTATCCCTTAACATTTGTTTAGCATGGTTATTATATTCCATTTTACCTTGACCACTTGTAGAAAAAACAAATGCTTTTTTATTAGATACATTTGGCATTTTATCAATCAAATCCAATATATTAGTATTATGCTTTCCAAAAAATATCCCAGAGCCAAAACCAATTAAATCATAGTAATTTAAATACTTCGGTTTTACTTTGCTTGCTTTAATCATTTCAGCATCTATAATTTCTGACATTACTTTTGCTATTTTTTCCGTATTTCCATGACATACTGATTCATAGACTATTATTCTTTTCATTTTACCCCTCGTTAATTATTCATATTATAACTAATTTCAAGGAATTAAACCTTAGAATAATTCAATAAATTCTTCAACAAGTAATTCTACTTTAATTTTTAATTCATCTCTAATTTTTCTAAGTTTATTTAATTTTTCTTCATTAGTTTCTTCTATTTTTGCTGGATCATCAAGGCTCCAGTACAATTCCTTTTCTGTACCCTTAAATACAGGACAACTATCGCCTTCTTTTTTATCACACATTTTTACTACTATTGAATATTCCCTATTTTCTCTATAATAACCAAATACAGAATTAGTTGATTGATTGCTGATGTCATAACCTATTTCTTCCATAACTATTATTGTTGCAGGATGAACTTCAGTAGGTATTAATCCCGCACTTTCAGCTAAAAAAAAACCATTACCAAGTTTATTTAAAAAAGCTTCCGCCATTTGACTTCTTACTGCATTATGATTACAAATAAATAATACTCTTATCATTTTAAAACCTCTCTTTAGTAAATATATTATATTTATGTCTGATTTTATCATATAAAGTTTAATTGTTCAATTTTAAAATATATAACAAGGATTTAGAATTGAATTTATTTCTTAAATGTATTATAATAAAAATAGGATAATTTCCATTATTTGTATAAAGATTCAAAATGCTATTTTACTATTTAACTATTTAAAAAAGCTATCTCATGTTTCAATTATTAAAATTAAAATAACATGCAAATACAAGGGGTGTCTAAATAATGAAATTTCACATAACAAATAAAATCATATATGATGTAATAATTATGATGGTAGGTTTTGGAATTATTACAGGAATCGTATTCCCTCATTTTATTATATTTATGGGAATTCCTGAAAAATCAGTATTACATATAAAATTTTTTATATATTGTATTTTTGCAGGTATTTTAGTTGCATTCGTAAACATAGCCATTGTTAAATTATTCATAATTAGGCGTATTGGTGTGCTTTCACAACAGATGAAGGAAGTTAAAAACACTGTTGAAATGTCCTGCACTACAATTGGTTATAAATGCGAACCAAATGGGCTTCTTCTAAAAGAAGATTCTGATGATGAGCTTGGTGAAAGCGTTAAATCATTTAACAGCCTAGTCATAACTTTATCAAATGCATTAAAATTTGAATCAGAAGTACGCGCCTTTTCCATTTTGCTTTCTAAACAAATGGAGGTTGATGCAATGGCTAAAGATGCACTTAAATTTCTCATGAAATATCTTTGTTCAGAAGGTGGAATGCTTTTGTACAAATTAAATGGAAAACTAAAAGTCCTATCATTCTATGGAATAGAAGTATCAGAAAATATTACCCAAAACAACATAATTGAAAAAGTTATACAACAAGGTAAAATGTGCATTATGGATTTAAAAGATCAAGAAATGTTTTTTAAAGAATCTAAATTTGAACATATACCTCATAGTATCGTTGTTCAGCCCATCATATCTGAGGGTATTAACAACGGTATTATAATTTTGTCTAAAAACACTTTATTTACTAAAGAGGAATTAAATAAACTTGACACTCTATCTATCGGACTGTCATTAGCATTAACAAATGCCATGGCACATGGTCAATTGCAAGAATTGGCAATTAGAGATCCTCTTACTTGTGCATATAACCGTCGCTCTGGAATTATGCGTTTAAACCAGGAACTTGAGCGCTCAGTAAAAGAAGGATATCCACTAAGTATAATAATGATTGATATTGATTATTTTAAAACCGTAAATGATTCTCATGGACATCAGGCTGGAGATTTAACATTAACTTATATAACAAAACTTATATGCGATAGCATTCGTGAAACAGATATGTTAGTTCGTTATGGTGGTGAAGAATTCTTATGTATACTTCCAGGGGCAGACCTTAAATCAAGCTATGAGATAGCCGAGCGTACTCGCAAGAAAGTTATGAATGGTACTTTACATTATAATAATTCATCTATAAAAGTAACCATTAGTGCAGGTGTAGTTTCATATCCCGAAACAAACAGTCAATATGCAGAAATTCTCGTCAACAAAGCAGATAAATTAATGTATGAAGCTAAAAAATCTGGAAGAAATAGAATTATCGCATAAAACAGACACGCTTATAAAAATTATGGTTAATGAAAAAATAAAGGATTAAAATAATCATAAAAATGAATATTTTAATCCTAATAAATTTATATTAACTATTTAAAAAACTAATTTTGACTTATAATTAAATCATCAGTTTGCGTTTAGGAACAAAGTGGTTACCTTCACCATCTCTGTAATATTTAATGCTACCATCTTCACCTATATCAGTTAAAATTACATTTTCTTTTGGATATCCTAAAGCTTTTAACCTTTAATTAATTTTATTTAATTCCCATTCAACACTTTGACTATATAGCTATCTGCTGGTAAAAATATTGTTTTTTCACCTTTCATAGTCACTTTTAAAGCTTCTAAACTTCTGATAAATTCATAATAGCTTGCTCTGTCTTCTGTAGAATATGCATCAGCTATTATTTTCATATACTCGCCTTCACCTTGACCTTTCAGTTCTTCCGCTTTAGCCTTTGCTTTTGATAAAAGTATCCCAACTTCTTTATCCGTTTCATTTACTACTTTGCTGGCTTCTAAATTACCATCCGCTCTATAAGTCTCTGCCATTTGTGTTCTTTCTGAAACCATTCTGTTATACACTGCTTCTTCATTGTCAGAAGGCAAATCTAAACGTTTAATTTCTACAGCTATTGTAGATACTCCATAATTTTTTAATTGTGTGTTTACCATTTCAGTAATTTTAATATTGACACCATCAATTGAACCATTATCAGAATTAATTATGTCCGCTTGATTCATAGTACCCAAAGTGTTTTTTACTGCATTATACACTACTGCATCAATTCTATTTTCCATTTCAGTAATTCTGCTTACTGTTTTCATAAATGTATAAGGGTCATCTATCTTCCATACTGCAAAGTTATCCACTACTAATGTTTTTTTGTCCCCTGTTAATACCTCGGATGGAGGAATATCATACATCATTCTATACTGTGGTATTTTTTCAACTTTATCTAAGAATGGCATTTTTAAATGTAAACCTGCTGAATCTTGTATTTTAACAAATTTTGAAAATCTTGTAATATAAGCATATTCATTTTCTCCAACTACATATGATGCAGTTGAAACAGCAATAATTAATATTATTAAAAATACAACAGCAAAACTTATCCTACCTATGTTTTTAACTTTTTGCATTAATTTGTACCTCCGTCATTTCCTGTATCTGTTACAAAACTTTTTAAAGGTAACATTTTTTCAACTCCACCCTCTGACGAATCAATATATACAGTTACATCTGGCAATATTTGCTCAATAGTTTCTAAATACATTCTAGTTTTAGTAATGGTCTTATTTTTAGCATATTCTGTATACATAGCATTGAATTTTGCTACAT
>DIVM01000199.1 GCA_002435835.1 Firmicutes bacterium UBA6132 | reverse complement strand
TACAGGTTGAAACTTTGGCATTATCGAGGGACGAGCATGTTCATAATTTCTTTGAAGATACAGAAGATGTTTATGATGTAAATAAATATTTGACAAGAACTATGGAAATTATGAATATGAATAATGACTACTATAAGGATTTATTTATAGTGGATCTCAGAGGTTTAATAGTTGCTTCAACAATGCCAAATGCTATGTATGTTGACTTGTCAAGCAGGAATTATATTCAGGAAAGCTTTAATTTTGAACGTACCGCTACTAGCGACATATTATGTTCACTTGCTGACGGTGCTAATATAGTTAATATTGTTCATCCAATATTTAATGAAAACGGCAAAGTTTTGGGGTTATTTGGTATTGCAATAAAAGCAGAAAATTTTGTTAATTTCGTTAAGGATTATAAAATTGGCGAATCCGGATATTTTATAATCATAGATTCAAACGGTTATATTTTGTCCCATAAGGACCCACATATGATCCAAAAATCAGCAGCTGAAGTTTTGCCGGGTTTTAAAAATTCCAAAATTGTATATAATGATATTTACAAATCTTATAACGATGGATATATTTATTCCTATATTAAAATGAATAGCAATAATTGGATTTTACTCACAATTATGCCGGAAAGTGACCTTATGGCAAAATCCATCAGCTTATTAAAACATGTAGTATTTTATAGTATTATAATATCTGTTTTCGCAGCACTCATTAGCATTTATATGTCAAATAAAATATCTTTGCCAATAACATATATCAATAATTATATTAACAAAACTAAAAACAGTAATGATATTTTTGAAAATGCTATCGACCGAACATTAGCAAAAAACAAGTTAGAAAAAATTCATATGGAAAGTTCAAACAGTATTGATTATTTTATTGAAACAGTAAAAAATAAAATTGATAAAAATTTAAATTCATTTGATAAAGACGCAGAGATGCTTATCAAGAAATCAGAATTTCTAAAAAACTCGTTAGATATGAAAACTTATTTGACCTTAAAATTTTTATCCACTTTGTCCCATGATATAAGAACATCTCTAACTTTAATAAAAGGATATGCTCAAGGTATAATGTCCGGTATTATACAGGATGAAGAAACAAAGAAAAGATTTATAACTGAAATATACAACAGTGCACAAGTTTTAGAAAATATTTCAAATGATGTTTTAGATTCTACATATGAAGCTCAATATGATCGTAAACCTACTCTTATGGAAGTAAATGCAAATGAATTCTGTAAATATTTATATAATTCTGCTAAGGATTATATAGAAAATTCTGACCTGATTTTTGTCGGAGAATATTACGTCGAAGACTGTATTCTTAATATTGATAAAGTAAAAATAATAAGAGTATGGCAAAATATTTTAAGCAATGCAGTAAAATACAGCGATAAATTTACTGAAATTACTGTAACTATTAATAAAGAAAATAACCGATTGCTATTTAAAATTAAAGATAATGGAAGAGGAATAAAAGAAAATGACAAGGATTATATTTTTGATATGTTTTATAAATCCGACTTATCTTCAACCAACAGCTATGGATTAGGATTATATGTTTCTAAACTTATATTGGAACTACATGATTCTAAGATGGAGTTTGAATCAGCCATAAATAAAGGCAGTTCATTCTGGTTTTATTTAGATACTTATAATTAAAATAAAGAATAAAGAATAAAGGAAACTATGAAAATGAATCATAGTTTCCTTTATTCTTTATTTTAATTATTTTAATTCCGATTCAAAAATATAACCAACTCCGCGTACTGATTTTATATATTTCTCATGGTTGTCCAAATCGCCAAGTTTTAAACGTATTCTTTTAACATATGTATTAACAATATTCTCATCATACAAATCACTTTGCCATACATCTTTCAGTATTTTTTGTCTCGATATTACATTAAATGCATTATCTATTAAATACAAAAGCAATTTAAATTCTGTATTCGAAAAACTTATTTCTTTTTCTTTTTTAATAATTTTATACGCATTGCGATATATTTTTATATCATCAAATTCTATAGGTTTTTCAAGGTTTTTTGATACCTTATATCGCTCTACTCTGTTAATATGAGCTTTTATTCTTGCAACTAACTCAAGAGGATCAAATGGCTTTACTACATAATCATCCGCTCCTTCGCCAAATGCTTTTATTTTATCAAAGGAAGATGTTTTTGCACTTAGCATTATTATAGGAACATTATTATTTTCTCTAATTTTTTGGCAAACTTCATAACCATTTAAACCTTCCATGTTTATATCTAACACAATTAAGTCTATAGAATCATCAAAAAATGCTAATGCATCACTTCCATTATATGCACAAACAGTTTTATATTCATATAGTTTCATATATTCAGTCAGCATTTTTACTACCCTTTTATCATCATCAACTATAAGTATCTTTTTTTCATGATTCAATATACCACCTCATACTAATTTATTAAAAAGTAATATTTGATTGCATATATAATATATTATTTTTATTATCAGTAACGTTTTCTTATTAATTATATAATAAAATTATATATAAATCAATTAATATGTGTTGTAAGTAAAATTAATATTTTTTAAATATATTTGCTAAAATATTGTTGTAAATACAATCAAAAAATGTTGGATATTACTCCAACATTTTTTGATGTTAACATTTCAATATTTATTTACCATCCCTGAACTACTTTTAGAGCTTCATCAGATAACTTTCCGTTTACATATTCTGAAACGGACTCTTCTATTATATCCAATGCTTTATCAGTTTCTTCTTTACTAATTATTAAAGGAGGCTGAATTCGAAGAACATTTTCAGCAAGAAATATAAGAACAACACCTTTTTGCCAACATCTGTAACATACTTTAATTGTTCCTTCTTTATCTTTCTCTTTTAAATTCATATCTTTTAAAAGTTCAACTCCTATTGAAAGCCCTCTTCCTCTTATGTCTCCGATTACTGGGTACTTTTCTTTCATTTTCATAAATCTTTGAACAATATAATTACCCATTTCTTCTGCTTTTTTTACAAGATTTTCTTCCTGTATTATATTTAATGTTGCAATAGCAGCTGCTGCACATGTTGCATTTCCCTGCAATGTAAACAAATGTGCTGGCATGAGCATTGAATCAACAATTTCCTCTCTTGCAACAATTGCACTCATTGGAAGCCCCGATGCCATTGCTTTTCCCATAATTATAATATCCGGTTCAATATTAAAATGTTCTATTGAAAACCATTTGCCAGTACGTCCGAAACCTTGCTGTATTTCATCTGTAATAAATAATATATCATTTTTCTTGCAAAATTCATATAAATTTTCCATATAATCAATTGGAGGTTCAACAAATCCTAAGTCTCCTGCTATAGGTTCAATTATAATTGCTGCCACTTCTTCTGCAGGAATATATGTTTCAAAAGCATTTATTAAATACTTAAAACATTCTCTCAAGCATGTTTTCTCAGTTTTGCCAAATTCGCATCTAAAGCAGTTTGGATAAGGCAAATGATATACTTCAGGGAGCAACGGACCTATTTTTCGTTTCATGTTCAAACTAATAGCACTTACAGAAATTGCACCATATGTGGATCCATGATAAGAACCTGTAAATGATATTATCTTGTTCCTTTTAGTGTAGGACCTCGCTAATTTTATAGCTCCATCTACAGCATCAGAGCCCGAAAATCCAAATAATACTTTTTTGTTGAATTTACCAGGTGTTATATTAATTAACTTTTCAGCAATGGTAACTTGAGGTTCTGAATACATGTAATCATTTGTAAAATGGATATAATCGTCAACTTGATTTTTTATTGCTTCCACAATTCTATGATGGCTGTACCCTGTGTTAAGAACAGCTGCACTGCTTAAAAAATCAATATATTTATTACCGTCCATATCCTCTATTTGTGCTCCTCTTCCTTTTTTAATCACTAAAGGAAAATAAGAAGCTCTTGATGATTTTGAAATAAATTTCTCATCTTTTTCAACTAAAGAATTGCAGTTATTAAGTATTTTTATAAAATTACCCCCCTTATAAATGTAACTAAATAACTTTATTTTCTTATTTAAAAAATCATAGCTCCTATAAATCCAAATATTACTAGCGGTATATTATAGAATGTAAATGTAGGTACACATGTATCCCAAATATGGTCGTGCTGTCCATCAGCATTTAAACCAGCTGTAGGTCCAAGCGTAGTATCAGAAGCTGGAGAACCAGCATCACCAAGAGCAGCTGCTGCTGAAATTAGTACAATTGTAGCTTGTGGACTAAATCCTAACTGTAATGCCATTGGTACATAAAGAACAGCTAATATTGGAACTGTACCAAATGATGTACCAATACCCATTGTAGTTATCAAACCTATCATTATCATTACAAAAGCTGCAATAGCTTTACTTCCGCCTAACATTCCAACAGAAGCATTTACTAAAGATTCTACAGAACCTGTTTGTTTGATAACATTGCCATAACCCGATGCCACAAGCATTACAAATGCTATAAGACCCATAATTTTAACGCCTTCGCCCATTACATTATCTATTGAACCAAATTTTACAGCTCCAAAAACTATCATGATAGTTAAACCCGCAACAGCTCCTAAAGGCATTGATCCAAATTTTAATTGAACTACTAAAGTTGCGAGAATTGCAACTATTGAAACTATATGATTTTTTCCAATTTTATTTGAATCTTCAGTAACAGCTATTACTGTTTCCATTTCAGTTTGTGGTAAAATATTAACATCTTTATAAGATCTTTTCTTTCTATATATTATTAATGAAAGAATTAATCCAGTTATCATACCTATGCCGAGTATCCAATTGGATTTCCAAACATCTAAAGTTTGAACAGCCATACCATTTTGTGTCATTTGTGTTGCAACAATTCCTTGAAATATAAGTCCATACCCGATTGGCAATGTGATATAAGGACATTTTAAACCAAATGCTAAAGCAGTTGCTGCACCCCTTCTATCCATCTGCATTTTGTTCATAATAACAAGTAACGGTGGAACTAAAATTGGAATAAATGCTATATGTACAGGAATAACAGTTCCTGATAAACATGCAGCTAATGCTAAAACTAATAAAAGAACAAGTCTTCTACCTTTTACTAAATTAGAGATTTTTTTAGATAAAATATCAGCTATACCTGCATGTGCTAAAGCTGCTGCAAAGGAACCTAACAAAATATAACTTAATGCAGTTTCAGCATTTCCACCCATTCCTCCTATTAACATACCAAATGTTTCGCTCAAACCTAATCCTGACATTGAACCTGCTACTATAGAAGCTACAATAAGTGATAGTAATACATTAACTTTAAATAAACATAATACGCACATTACTAAAACTGATACCGTTATCGGATTTAACAATATTTCCATATGAATTCCTCCAAATTTTTATATATTTTTCTAATCTCTTGTAAAACGATTGCACTTACCAAAACTTTGAAATTTCATAAAATCTCATATTAATCTATGTAACAACACCTCCTAACATTATCACTTTTTAAATTGATATTGTGCATTAAGATTTACACTAAATTTATCTATTGCAACATTCATACCAATATTATAGTGATTAAATTTAGTACAATTTGAATAAATTTTATACTTTTTGAAAAGTCATTAGTACAAAATTTATACATCATTTTTTTATGTATTTTATTAAAGTCTGTATTTTTCAATAAATTTTTAATGTGTACAAATATTATTTTATGTAAAAAATTTTGCAGTAATTTATCATATTACTAAAAAAACACGCATATGGAAACCACCTGCGTGTTTTTCTATATATTTTATTATCTTATAAATTCATCTTTAGGTCCAAATGTAACTTTGTCAGCTGGTTCCCACCATAATGGAATTTTTATTGTTTCATCAGTTAATTTTCCTTTACCATTACAAACATCTTTAGCTATTTGATAACCTGCTTGAGCATGTCTTACAACACCTATACCTGAGTCAACAGTCATACAAGCTTCTAATCTAAATGCAGCTTCATCAGTACCGTCAGCTATCATAGTAACACCTGTGTGAACTGCTTCACCCATTGAATAGTTAGCTTGAATAGCTATTAAATCACACATACTTGCACAGTTTAATAATCCATTTAAATATGGCCAGTCAGAAATTAAATCTCCGCCATCCATCATATCTTCTGATTCAAATGTAGGGTTAACTATACTTCCAGAATCTAAATTATCTCTTGAGAAAGCAACAGGTCCTTTTATTTCGCCTTTTTTAATAAGTTCATTAACTGCTTGACCGAATCTTCTTCTTTCTCCAAATCCCATATAGCAAATTCTTGCTGGCAATGCTTCAATTGGCAAGTGTTGTCTTGCTAGTGTTATCCAGTTTTCAACTAATTTATCACCTTTACATACTTCTAAAGCTAAATCATCAAGTCTTGCTAAATCAGATGCTTCACCTGAAATACAAGTCCATCTGAAAGGTCCTCTACCTTCACAGAAAAGTGGTCTAATATATGCTGCAACGAAACCTTTGATTTGTTTAGCTTCTTCTGATGGCATGCCTGCATCCATACATTCTTTTCTGATACTTGTGCCATATTCAAAAGCTTCTGCTCCTCTTTTCTTAAATTCAATCATTGCTCTTAATTGTCTCTTCATTGTTTCTCTTGCATCATTTAAATATGCAGCTCTGTTTTGTCCTCTGTATACATCAGCTTCTTCTCCAGTATATCCTGAAGGTATATAAGAAATAGGGTCATGGCATGGGCACATTTCTGTTACAACATCAGGTATAAAGTTTTTAGCCAATGCTTCTTCGTAAATATCTGCTGCATTTCCAACAACGCCTATTGATATAGGATCATCATTTGCAACATGTTCTTTAGCTATTTCAATCGCTTCGTCCAAGCTTCTAACCATTATATCCATGTAATTTTTATCAATTCTTCTTTGAATAACTCTTTCATCTGCATCAACTAATATTACTGTAGCACCATGCATTTTACCAGCCCAAGTTTGGTTTCCGCCCATACCGCCGGCACCAGCTGTTAAATAAATTTTACCATGCATGTCATTTTCCCAGCCTTTTTTAATAGTAATAGCTGATAATGTTTCATATGTTCCTTGGATAACTCCCTGTGTTCCTATGTATTCCCATGGTGCTGCAGTATATTGAGCAAACATAGTTAAGTTCTTGTCCTGTAAATCGTAAAATGTTTCCCAAGTTGCTTTCATTATATTTGTAGTTGCCATTACAACTCTTGGAGCTAATTTGTGCGTTTTAAATATTGCAACAGGCATACCTGATTGAACAACCAATGTTTCATCATCTTCAAGTTCTTTTAAAGATTGAACTATTGCATGATATGACTCCCAGTTCCTAGCACATTTGCCATTACCACCATAAATTACTAATTGCTCTGGAATTTCAGCATTTTCCATATTATTTTCTAACATTCTTAAAATAGTTTCTTGTTTCCAACCTTTACATCTAAGAGTATTTCCTCTTTGTGCTTTTACTGAATATAAAATCTCTGCATTTGCCATTTTATAATCCTCCAATATTTTTTATTTAAGTAATTTTATATAAAGCAAATATCATGCCAATATTAAATAAATAAAAACAATTGATTTTTTAACATTTTATGTGCATATGTTTTTTCAGAGTTTTTATATACTGTATAATTTTTATACGCGAATTTAAATTAATGATTACAATCCATCAAACTACAGTGTTACATCATTTTGTATAAAAATAGTCCTAGTGAAAAATATTTTACACTAGGACCTTTTATATATTTAATTTTAAGTTTATTATTAATTATTTTCTTTATCTTTTTATCTTTTTATCTTTAAAATTTTCCTTGCTTCATCTGGAGAAGCTATTTCTCTTCCAAATTCACGCGCTATTTTTACTGTTCTTTCAACAAAATGAACATTTTTGCCAAATCGTCCGTTACGGTAAAAAATATTATCTTCTAATCCTACTCTAACGTGTCCACCTAAACTAACACCTTGAAAAATTGTAAACATTTGACTTTTTCCAACACCAGTTATACTCCATAAACTATCTTTAGGAATTGTATTTAATAAGTATGCTAGTTGATTAAATGTAGCTGGCTGACAATTTTTAAAACCCATAATAAAATTAAAAAACAAAGGATCTTTTAATAAACCTTTTTCTTTAAGTTCAATAGCTTGTTGTATCATGTTTATATCATAAATTTCAAGTTCAGGTTTTATTTGTCTTTCTTTCATTTCTTTTGCTAGTCTTTCAATGAAGTCAGGCGCATTTTGATATACCATTTCTTCAAAATTTACAGAACCAGGTGTCAATGAAGCACTTTCAGGATTTAATTTCAATCCCTGTGTACGGCTATCATAATCTTTACCTGCTCTTCCACCAGTTGATATCTGAATTATCATTTTAGGACAAAGTTCCTTAATCTTCTCTACTGTTTCTGCATATCTAACAAAATCATGAGTTTTGTTTCCGCTTTTATCCCTTGCATGTATATGAACAATGGATGCTCCTGCATCATGGCATTCTTTAACATCTTTTGCGATTTCACTAGGTGTATGTGGTATATACGGAGTATCTGATTTAGTATATATTGAACCAGTCGGAGCTACTGTAATTATTAATTTTGACATATCTCCCTCCAATTTAATTAACGCTTTAATAATGACTTATTGTAACATATATTTATGCAATATGAAATATTTTTTTCTAATAATTCATATTTTTATAAAATTATATTTAAAAGCTTTTTAATTCTATTAGGTATAAAGAAAACATTAAGATTTTTTAGAAATATTTATGCAATTTTAACGATGCCTCAAAATTCTTAACATCAAATTTATGTTATTTATGATATATTTTTATTGAAAGAGGAAGAAATGAGGTGAGCTATGTGGATTTTATTATAATATTTTCTATGATTATTATATTTTTATTAGGTTTTGTATTTATAAACAAGCTTAGTGTTATAATTAACCCTTCTGAATTTGATGATAATGAGTACCAACAAAAACCAGACATGAAAACGGCCTTAATATTTGGCGATATTGATATTATTGATGAAATTTCTTATATTTTAGAAAATTATAATATTTCAAATACAATTATAAATGATATTAATGAACTTGTAAAATCTGATTCATATAATTATTTAATTGCTCTAAGTGCTTCAGACTTTGACAACATAATGATATGTTCAATTGGGAAAAAAATGATGGGTATTGACAATATCATAGCTCTTTGCAATATTTCATATTACAAAAAAATCTATGATGATAATAATATAAAACATCTCAACTTAAATAATATTTCAGCATCTTTAGTAGTTTCAACACTTTTACAATTGAATATTTAGGAGGCAATCAAATGTTCATAATTAGTAGAGTACGTTTAACATATACTCAAATTATCGCCATAGGAACATTTTTATTTATAATTATTGGAGGTATACTTTTAAGTTTGCCTATTTCATCAAGAGATGGGACTTATACACCTTTTATAAATTCATTATTTACTGCTGGTTCTGCATTTTGTATAACTGGCTTAATAGTATATGATACTTATGCACACTGGTCATTATTTGGGCAGCTTGTGATATTAACTCTAATTCAAATAGGCGGACTTGGTTTTATGACATTCATAACATTGTTTTCAATGTTTTTAAGAAGAAAAATCAGTTTAAGAGAAAGGCGTCTTTTAATGGAGTCTGCAAATACCATGAAAATTGGTGGTATAATACTTTTAATTAAAAGAATTATTAAAGGTACTTTAATATTCGAAGGCCTTGGCACTTTGATTCTCACTATTAAATTTTATCCTGAAATGGGACTTATAAGAGGATTTTATAATGGATTATTTCATTCTGTTTCTGCATTTTGCAATGCTGGATTTGATATTATGGGGAAATATGGACAATTTACTTCCCTAACACGATATTCTGATGATATAACCGTAAATGTTACAATTGCTACTTTGATAGTTATTGGTGGAATCGGATTTGTTGTATGGGATGATATAGCTAAAAATAAATTTAATTTTAATAAGTATTTGCTTCATTCAAAAATAGTTTTAACAACAACTTTTATTTTAATAATAGGAGCTGCCGCTTTATTTTTTATAATTGAATCAAATGATAGCATGGCTGGTATGGGCACAAAAGAAAAATTGCTTTCATCTTTTTTTCAATCTATAACTCCTAGAACTGCTGGATTTAACACACTGGATATAACCAAACTTTCAGAAGCTGGAAGTTTTTTAACAATACTTTTAATGATTGTTGGAGGAAGTCCTGGCTCAACAGCTGGTGGAATTAAAACAACAACATTTGTTGCATTAATATTTAGTGCTCTTTCATCTGCTAAAAAAACACCTGAAATATCAGTTTTTAAAAGAAGAATAGAAGATTCTGCTATAAAAAAAGCAGGTTCTATCACTGTTATATATTTACTTGTTACAATATTTTCAATATTTATTATTAGTGCCACACAGGATTTCTCATTAAATCAAGTTATATTTGAAGTATATTCAGCTGCAGGAACAGTTGGTCTATCAATGGGAATTACGCCTTATCTAAATAATTTGTCAAAAACAATTATAATATTTTTAATGTATTTTGGAAAAGTTGGAAGTTTGTCCATGGCACTTGCTTTTGGTGAACATAAAGAAGCTGTTTTAATTATGAGACCAATAGAAAAAATTAGTATAGGTTAATTAAAAGGAAGGGATTATTATGAAATCAATTTTAATAATAGGTTTGGGCGCTTTTGGCCGTCATTTAGCTATAAAAATGGTAGATTTAAAAAATGATGTTATGATTGTTGATAAGGATGAAGCTGTTATTGAAGAAATATCTTCAATTGTAACAGATGCACATATTGGTGATTGTACTAAAGAAGAAATTTTGAAATCACTTGGTGTTAGCAATTTTGATATATGCTTTGTTACAATAGGAGATAACTTTCAATCTTCATTAGAAATAACATCTTTATTAAAAGATTTAGGAGCAAAACATGTAATTTCTAAAGCTAGTAGGGATATTCAAGCTAAATTTCTCTTAAGAAACGGCGCTGATGAAATTGTTTATCCAGATAAAGATATGGCAGAAAAATTAGCAATCAGGTGCAGCAGTAAAAATGTATTGGACTTTTTTGAGATTTCACCTAATTACTCTATTTACGAAATTCCTATAATGCAAAGTTGGATAGGAAAAAGTATTGAAGACGTTAATGTAAGAAAAAAATATAATATTAATATTTTAGTAATTAAAAATGGCAACAACATAGTAACAATGCCTGATAGCAATTACAAATTTAATGAACATGATGTAATCATTGTTTTAGGTACGTCACATGATGTTATTAAACTGTCATCTAATATTTAAAAATTGAAATGCTCCTCTTTAAGTCAGTTTATTTTGACTTAAAGAGGAGCATTTCATGCATAACACCTATTCATCAGCAAACCTGTATCCAACACCTATTTCAGTGAGAATAAAGCGTGGATTTGATGTATCTTTTTCTAATTTTCTCCGTAAGCTTGACATGAAAACCCTAATACTCTGTTGATCACCTGTTTCACCATAACCCCATACTTCTTTGTATATTTGTCTATGTGTAACTACTTTTCCACGGTTAGATATTAATAAAATTAAAAGCTTATATTCAATAGGGGTTAAATGTACTTCCGTATCATCAACTAAAATTTTATGTTTTTCACAATCGACAGTTAAATAATCAAATTTATATACAGTTTCCTTAACTTCAGATTTTTCCCTTTCAATAATTCTTTCCATAACACGTATTCTCGCAAGAAGTTCGCCCATAGAAAAAGGTTTAGTTACATAATCATTTGCACCTGCATCTAAAGCATCAATTTTATCTTTTTCATTTTCTCTTGCTGACACAATTATTATAGGTATATCTGAAACCTGTCTAACTTGATGTATTATTTCAATTCCATCCATATCAGGAAGCCCTAAATCAAGAAGTATAATATTTGGATTTTCTGTACAAAAGCCTAAAATACCTTCATTTCCGTTTCTTCCAACTAATATTTTATATCCTTTTGCTTTTAAAGCCATGGACATAAAATTTATTATTTTAACGTCATCTTCTATTAATAATATTTTTATATCATCCAATTCGAATTTCCTCCAAAGGAAGCATTACTTTAAATAAAGCTCCAACAGGTTCTATATTTTCTGCAGTAATTTCTCCATTATGAGCAACTACAATTGCTTTACAAATCGAAAGGCCTAACCCCACCCCCCTGCTTGCGTCAGCAACATTTTTATTATGCGTAACAAATTCATCAAAAATTATATTTTTTATACTTTCATCAATACCTTTACCATTGTCTGATATTTCAAATATTAATTTGTTATCATGTTTAAATGCTTTTAAATATATCTGTGAATTTTCACCTGAATGTTTAAAAGCATTGTCCAATAAATTTACTAAAACTTGAACAATTAACCTTCCATCTACTAAAACAAGTATAATTTCATCTGGAAATTCAACATGAAGCCTTTTAGAAGATTTGATTTGTGGTATATGTGAAAGAGTTTGATTTATTAAATCATCAACAGCTTCATAATCTTTATTTACTGAAAGATGTCCCTCACTAATACGTGTCATATCTAATATATTTTGAATTGTTTTTATTAACCATGTTGATTCTTCACTTATGTCGTTTGCAATATTTTTTAATAAAGTATTATCCATTTTATCATAATTTTCTAAAAGCAAATCGCTTGCGCATTTAATCCCTGTAAGAGGTGTTCGCAAATCATGGGACACACTTCTTAATAAAGTGCTTTTTAAACGTTCACTTTCCATTGCTATTTTAATTTTTTCTCTTTCGTCATATATAAATTCCCTATCTAAAACAAGAGCCATCTGATATACTATTGCTTTAATTATCATGTTATATTCTTCTTTTAAAGGATATGTTATATCTGCAATTTTCATAATTCCTAATTCATTAGCTACGCCTTTTATAGGAATTTCATAATAATCTTCATTAGAACTTGTTACAGAATTCAAAACCCCTATTGATGAATATATTTTGTTATCAGAATTTAATTTTACAAAACATTCTTTTCCTATATAATCATTTATATATGCTATTCCTGTATTGACTATATTTTCTTTGCCAGTAACATTTAAAAAACCTTTAGTAATTTTATAAAGGAATTGAGATGTTTGCTCATTTTTTCTTGCTTGTTCTGCCTGATATTGGAACTTTGATGTCATGGTACTTGTAATCAATGAAGCAATCAAAAAAAACACCATTAACATAATGTCCTTTTCATAACTTATTACTAAAGAATGAAGTGGATGAGTAAAAAAATAATTAAACAATATAACGCTTAAAATAGATGCAACAGCTCCATAAATATATCCTCTTGTAACTGATGCTACCATCAATACACCTACTAAAAAAATCATAAGGGTATTTTCTTTGCTAATTCCAACATAATTCATAAAAACAGATAATAGAGTTGATATACTGCATATAAATATTATCTTAAAAAAATAAACTAAACGCATTATTTACTCCTTACTGTTAAATGTAATCCATTATCTTATTTATAATCTATTGCAGCTTCTTCCATGAAACTATGATTACAAGAATAACCATTAATAAAATTAACTACACTCTCTTTTAATTTTATATTATTCAAATAATAATCACCCGTAGTATTAATATATAACATTTTATATACATGATAAGCTGTTTTTCCTGATAATTCTGCCATTTTTACAATTTCTTTAAATACTTCATATTCATCATCTTTACATATATTTAATTTATAAAATATTTCTTTTAAATTAACATCAACTATAGGATAATCTGAATATCCTAATTTAATTAAAAACTCACATGCTAAAGAAAAACCAAGACCATATATTTCTTTTGTTAAAATATTTATTAGAGCAGTTTTACTTAACATATTACTATTAAACGAATTAATAAAATTATCAAAATATTTTTCATTTTTAAATTTTATTAAAAATTTGCAAACAGATATAATTGATTTAGCATATTGATACCACAAATTTTTTTTACTTTCTGCATTTTTAATTTGAAAGTTTTCTTTAAATTTATTAAATAAAATTTCTTCATTATTATAGTGAAATAATATTTCTTCTGGTGAAAAATCAAATAATATATTTTTAAATATATCTTTATTTTCATTAAATTTAATAATTTTTGGCATAATATTTCTATTTTGCAAACATATAATTAAAATTTCAGATACTTCATTTATTGAAGAGTATGATTTTTCAATATTAAAATAATTTAATAAATCAATGTTTTCTGGGCAATTATCTACTAAATATTTTTCAGCATAATTAAATATATCCAATAGCTCATTATCTTCATTTATACTGCTATTCAATTTTAAATTTACATTATTTTTCAATTCACTTATTAAATAAATAAATCCCCAATTATATTTTTCCTTTTGATGATGGATAATTTTATTTATTTTTTCGTAAGTATATGTTTTACTTATACAGTCAAATCCATCAGTTAATATTACAAATATAACTTCTTTAGGTCGTTCCCATTCTAATGTTTTGCATAGTCTTTTTCCAACATCATCAATTGTTTTGCCCAAAGCATCAAAAATCGAAGAAGTTCCCATTGTTACATATTCATTTTCAGTTAAATGCTTAACACTTTCAATTGAAACACAGTCATTAATTAGTTCATATGAATTTGAACTTAAAACTGTTGTTACTTTCACTTCTAAGTTACATTTAATCTGTTTGTCAATAAAAGCATTATAGCTTCCTATTACATCTTTTTGTAGTCCATACATAGAACCGCTCTTGTCTAAAATAAAAATTATTTCTCTTAAGTTTTCTTTCATGTTATCCCCCCATGTTATATAAATATATCCCCATATATTTTTAACATTATATCATAAATTACCATTTTTTTCTTAATTATTTTTCATTTCATTGATTTTTTCTATAAATATTTCAGACATAATCTTATGTCCTACTTCATTTAAATGCAATCCATCAATATATATACTTTCATTTAACAATAAAGCACTTTTCTCTACTTCATAATTAAAATCTATATAATTAACGCCAAATGTTTTACTAAATTCTATAATCCAAGTTTTATATTTTTCCATTTGTGATGATATTTCATAAAAATCAGTAAATTCTGCCCAATCCTTTCTTACATTTAGTATATCCACTTTTGAAGGTATACCTATTATGGGCACTATTAATTTTCCAAAAGATTGATGTACCATGGACATTATATTTGCTTGCATAACACCTAAGGTCGCTCCTGCTATTAAATCATTAGAACCACCCATTATAAAAACTATATCTGGTTTTTTAAGTATAACAGAGTCGTTAAATCTACTAAGCATCCCCCCTGTTGTATCCCCATTTATTCCTTCATTTATTATTTCTACATTTAATTTATCTTTTGCTAAGTTTGTCCATATATTTGACCTTTTTATTCCATAACCAAATGTTAAACTATCACCTATGCATATTATTTTCATATTAACTCCAAATTTTTCTTAATAATTTATTGAATTTAATTATATACTCCTACTTAAAAATCGTCAACAAAATGAAAAACGTATTTTAATAAAATATAAACCTATAAATAGTAAAATTTATAGGCTTATAATATATTAAATTTTATTTACTTCATCTGAAGAATCTGTACCTTGTGAAAAATCAATAATTTCTGATTGTGATAATATTTGACCATTTTCGAATTCAGCAATTTCATCATCATCAACACCTTCACCTTCAGGCATTTGACTAACATCGGTATCAGTTTTATCTTTATCATTCTTATTTATTTTAGGGTAATATCCATTTTTATCAACAACTCTTTGTCTTGAAAATGGTGATAAACTTCCTTCTTTTAAATTATATTTTTCTATTAATTTAGGATCAATTAAAACTAATTCATTATCAGTTTGCAAATATAACTCTTTCATAAAATTTTCCTCCATATTATTCTTAAGTTATAATTTATAAGTTATAACTTGCACCAAAAAGTAACTCCGTGACTTTTTGGTTGGTAATTATATTATGTGCTTATTTATCCAGTTAAATACATCATCGTATACAGTTTTTCTGTCTATTTCATTAAGAATTTCATGCCTGAAATTTTTATAAAGTTTTAAAGAAACATCACTCATACCTATGTTTTTATATATTTCATAAACCTTTTGAACATGCTTTCCAAAACCACCAACAGGATCATTTTCCCCCGAAACGAAAAAAACAGGTAAATTTTTGGGTATTTTATTTAAATTTTTCTTATGGTATAATGAAAGGATACCTTTAAACATATTGTAATATGCATTTAAAGTAAAAATAAAATCAATTTTAGAATCATTTATATAATCATCAACATTCTTTTCATCGCAACTAAGCCAGTCAACACTTGTTCTGCATGATTCGAAATGTTTATTATATCCACCTATAGCCATGTTGTTCACTAAAACACTTCTATATTTCCATCCTTTTACAGATGCAATTAATTTAGTTATCAACTGGCCGGATTTAACTAAAGCATATGGTTGATTTCCAGTACCCATTATTATTGCTCCCTGAATATCATTATCATATATAGTGATATACTGCCTTATTAAATACGAACCCATGCTGTGACCTAATATAAAATATGGAATATTAGGATATTCTTTTTTTATTATATTTTTCAATTCATTGATATCTTGTAAAACTACCTTATTCCCATTATTTTCACAAAAAAAACCTCTACACTCTTCATTTAAAAGAGAATCGCCATGCCCTAAATGATCATTACCAACAACGAGTATTCCTTTTTCTGCTAAATATTGAGCAAAATCATCATATCTTTTAATATGTTCTAACATGCCATGGGATATTTGAAGTATTGCTATAATTTCTACCTCTTTTGGTATCCATTTTATATAATGAATTTTTGTTTTTTTGTCTGCTGAATAATATAAAAGTTCCTGTTTATCTACCATATTAACTCCTATTTTCTTATAGAATTTTAAACTATGTATTTAATTTTCTTAATTTTATTTAAGAATTTTCCTACTTCTACTATTACATTATTAGATGTTTCACTCAATAAAATTAAATGTCCACCCTTATCATAAAATTTAATTTCCTTTATAGGTGAACATATATTATTATAAATATATAAAGCACTTTTATTTCTAACAGTATCATCATCCATCGCTTGAATAACTAAAAATGGATGTTTTATTTCTTTGAATAATGGTTTTGTTTTTTTCAACACTTTAAGAAAATTAAGTAAAGCGAAAGGATGAGATATTTTGTTTGCTCTTAAATACCTTTTAAAATTATTTAATTTCCTATTTTTAATGTCATTTATTAAATTTATAAAAACTCTTTTTATATCCCAAAAATAAATAGGTGTATTTATTGTAACCATGGCTTTTATATCATATTTTAATGATAGATTTGTTGCTATTAAACCACCCATAGAAAATCCTATTATAACTACTTCATTATTTTTCTCTAATAATTTTATTAACTCTATTTCGGCTGAATTAATCCAATCTTCATAAGTTGCTTTTTTCATATCATGTCTTTTTCCTGTATGACCTTTTAAAGTTGGACAAATAACATCATAATCATTATCACTTAAAAATAAAGCTAATGATTCAACTTCATGCAACCCACCCCCAAAACCATGTATTACAAGACAACCCATTTTTTTATTCTGCATATTACCACCTGCAATATATATTTAATTATAATTAATTTTATATTTAAAATTATTATATCATAAAACAAGACGTAAGTCTTGCATCACAACAACGTTTTAGTATTTTTATTATATCATACACTAATATAATTTCAATATTCTCAAGATGCTAATTTTCAACAACTAATTTTTATATAAATGTTTAAAGAAACATTTACGGGGTATATTTATAGTACAACATAACTTTACTAAATATTCTTGGATTTAGTAAGGCTAATGTTAAATATGTTGGCGGCGAATGTGGTGATTCCAACAGGCATAAAACTTAAAATTCAAAATAAATAACACCCAATTTTTCTATTTATAAAAATTGGGTGTTATTTATTTAATATGTAAATCAACTTTTATATTATTAATTAACTATTTTTTCTCCATTATAAACTTCGCCATCAGCATCAGGTAAAATTCCGTACCTTTTCGTCCACATAGTTTTATACTTTACAGCTTGTGCATGAATATTGTCAGTATTTTCCGGTAATGTTTTAATTATTTTTGCTGGAATTCCAGCTGCCATAGAAAATGGTGGAATTACTTGATTACCTTTAATTAAAGCACCCGCAGCAATAATACTCCCTTTTCCTATAACTGCTCCTTCCAAAACAATGGCTCCCATTCCTATTAAGCAATGATCTTCTATAATGCATCCATGAATTATCGCTCCATGACCTATTGTAACATAATCCCCTATTACTGTAGGATAATTATCTGCTACATGAACAACAGAATTGTCCTGAATATTAGTGTACTTTCCTACTGTAATTGAATTAACATCACCCCTCACTACAGTGTTGTACCAAACACTTGAATATAGATCCATCATTACTTTACCTATTACAAATGCACCATCTGCTATATATGATTTATTATGTAATGTTGGCAATATCCCTTCAAATTCCTTTATCATAATTTTTCTCTCCAATTATATATACTTATATATTTTTATATCATTAATCTCAATTTTTTTCAAGATATTCTTTAAAAATGAAACAATTTCATTTGTTTTATATTTCATTTGTTATATTTAAATTTATATTATCATAAAATATTAATAAAAAAATGTTTTATGGAAAATCAAGTAACTTGTAGGAATATTACGAATGTTAAAGATATTTGTATTTTTTTACTATTAATCATGGAAAAAGGCATTTAAAGAAAACTATAAGATATTGTCCTTTAAAGAATTAAGGAGTACAATTAATTTTGGAAAAAAATGTTAAAATTTTAAATTACATTTACTAAAGTTGTAAATATTTAACTAATGTTATTTATTTAATAAATTTTTAGGAGGTCTTATCATGTTTAAAAAATTTACAAATGGGTGTGTTCATATTATGAGCAAATACCTACCAGATGCTTTTATTTTTGCAATCGTACTTACTATCATTACATTTCTTGGCGGTATAGGATTAACAGGTCAATCACCATTTCAAATGATCCTACATTGGGCAGGTCCTAAAGGATTTTTCGGTTTATTATCATTTACAATGCAAATGGTTTTAGTATTAGTACTTGGAAGTGCCATGGCTCAAGCTCCAGTATTTAAAAGAATACTTCAAAAATTTGCAAAATCTGCTAAAACACCAGTAAGAGGCATTATGATTACTGCTTTTGTATCGGTTATTGCTTGCTGGATTAACTGGGGATTTGGTTTAGTAATTGGTGCTTTACTTGCAAGAGAAATTGCAAAAGAAGTAAAGGGAATTGATTACAGACTTCTAATTGCATCAGCATATTCAG
This sequence comes from Firmicutes bacterium UBA6132, assembly GCA_002435835.1. The sequence goes on along the minus strand of DIVM01000199.1, from coordinate 15,561 downwards.
GTTTCGTTGTATGGCATGGCGGAATATCTGGATCTATTCCACTGCAAGTTGCAAACCCAGGAGCACTAGCAACTGTTGCACCTCAAATTTTTGACAAAAGCTTTACAATCGCAACAAGTCAAACAATTTTTTCACCAATGAACTTGTTTATATCTGGAATTATAATATTTGGATTGCCATTTGTGTGCAAAGCTATGATACCTGATGAAAAACATACAATTGAAGTGGACCCACTTAAATTAGTCGAGTTAGAAATTCCGGCTGAAGATCCAAGCACCTTTTCTCCTGCAGATAAATTGGAAAGAAGTAAAATTTTGTGGTCAATTACTTTATTAATGGGATTTGCATACATAATATATAATTTTACTAAAGTAGGGTTAAATTTAAGTCTTGATTTTGTAAACTTTATATTTTTGTTTGTAGGTGTTTTATTACACGGAAGTCTTAGAAGATATATAGATGCAGTTAATGAAGCAGCAAAAAGTGCTGGAGGAATTATATTACAATTTCCATTTTATGCAGGTATTATGGGCATGATGACAGGTGCAAATCCTGAAACAGGCATTTCTTTAGCAGGAGTTATATCAAATGCATTTGTAAGTATTTCTAATCAAACAACATTCCCAATTTTTACATTCTGGAGTGCTGGTATAGTAAACTTCTTCGTTCCTTCAGGTGGTGGTCAATGGGCAGTTCAAGCGCCTATAATGATGCCAGCTGGAGCTGCAATTGGAGTTGAGCCAGCTAAAACAGCAATGGCTATTGCTTGGGGAGATGCATGGACAAATATGATACAGCCATTTTGGGCATTGCCAGCACTTTCAATAGCAGGATTAAGTGCAAAAGATATTATGGGTTATTGCGTAATTACTTTATTGTTCAGCGGTATAGTTATTTCCGCAGGATTCTTAATTTTTTAATTTGATACTATAATATATAAAAAGCATTCTGTACATAATAGGATGCTTATACTTTTTAATTCAAAAGCTATTTCTTTATCATAAAAAAATATTTGTTAATTTTTTTTCAAATATATATTTACAATTAATATTAATTTAGTTATAATGTTACCAAGATGAGTTGTTGAGATTTTTCTTGCAACAAATCCTTAAAAAGAATACTGCACTGACACTAAAGGTTATGAAAATAATTCTAAGGTAAAAGAGGCTTATGAATAAAACAGATATCATTCTGCGCCTTTTTAGTGCGCAGATTTTTTTGTATGCCCTAACCCCATTTCTCAGAACGCTTTTTTCTGAAAAATGGATGGTAGGTCAACCGCAACGAATTCCCAATTTTATGCGACGTAAGGAGCAAATAAATTGGTGAATGAGACTGCGCTTATAAATTTATTAAATCATATTGAAAGGACTAACATGGAAACGAGAGTTGCATTAGTAGGTATTATAGTAGAAAATACAGAATCTGTAGAAAAAATTAATGATTTATTACATAAAAACAACAAATATATAATTGGACGTATGGGTATTCCCTACACTAAAAAAAGTATATCCATAATTAGCATTGTTGTTGATGCACCATCGGATGTAATAAGCGCATTATCGGGCAAATTAGGAATGCTTCCTGGAGTTAGCACAAAAACAATATATTCAAAAGTCCCAGATATTAAGGAAGGTACTTAATGAAAAATCTCATAGATAAACTTGAAAAAAATCAAATATTAACAAAAGCAGAATTTATATATTTAATTGACAACCGAAGCTCTGAAATAAGTGATTATTTATTTGAAAAAGCAAGATCAATTAGACATAAATATTATAATAAAGATGTTTATATAAGAGGATTAATTGAGTTTTCAAATTATTGTAAAAATGATTGTTATTATTGTGGAATAAGAAAAAGTAATAAAAATGCATCAAGATACAGATTAACAAAAGAACAAATACTTGAATGTTGTAAAATTGGTTACGACCTGGGTTTTAGAACTTATGTACTCCAAGGAGGAGAAGATCCTTTTTTTACTGATGATAAACTAATTGATATAATACGTGAAATAAAACAAAACTATCCTGAATGTGCAGTGACGCTATCGTTAGGTGAAAAATCACATGAAAGTTATAAGGCATATTTTGATGCAGGTGCTGATAGATATCTTTTACGCCATGAAACTGCTACTGAAGAACATTATAACAAACTTCATCCTAAAGAACTTTCACTTTCAAATAGGAAGCAGTGTTTAAGAAATTTAAAAGAAATCGGATATCAAGTTGGTACAGGATTCATGGTAAGTTCACCATATCAAACAACTGAAAATTTAGCAGATGATCTATTGTTCATAAAAGATCTTAATCCTGAAATGGTTGGTATAGGACCCTTTATCCCCCACCATGATACTCCTTTTAAAGAATTCAAAGGAGATAATGGCGAATTAACTTTATTTATGATTGGAATTTTAAGACTAATGTTGCCAAGCGCATTACTTCCATCCACAACAGCATTAGGAACAATAGATCCTCAAGGAAGAGAAAAAGGTATTTTATCAGGTGCAAATGTAGTAATGCCAAATTTATCTCCAACAAATGTAAGGGATAAATATCTTTTATACGATAATAAAATATGTACTGGGGATGAAGCTGCAGAATGCAGATATTGTATGGAAAACAGAATGAAAAAAATAGGATATGATGTAGTTGTTTCAAGAGGAGATTTCAAACCCGAAACAAAATAAAATAAAAAGTGAGGTAGTATATAATGTATGACGTTAAATCTTTAAAAGCAGATGAATTTATAAATCATGAAGAAATTTTAGACACGCTTCAATATGCCGATCAAAATAAAAACAATATTGAATTAATTAATCAAATAATAGAAAAAGCAAAACAAAGAAAAGGATTAAGCCACAAAGAAGCTTTAGTTTTGTTAGATTGTTCCATAGAAGAAAAAAATGAAGAAATATATAAACTTGCAGAACAAATAAAAAAAGATTTTTATGGCAACCGTATAGTTATGTTTGCTCCTTTATATCTTTCTAACTATTGCGTAAATGGATGTGTATATTGCCCATACCACAGTCAAAATAAAACTATTGCAAGAAAAAAACTTACTCAAGAAGATATTATAAAAGAGGTAATTGCTCTTCAAGATATGGGGCATAAAAGATTAGCTCTTGAAGCAGGAGAAGATCCTCAGAACAATCCTATTGAATATATTCTTGATTGTATAAAAACTATTTACTCAATTAAACATAAAAACGGAGCCATAAGACGAGTTAATGTAAACATAGCTGCAACATCGGTAGAAAATTACAGAAAACTTAAAGAAGCAGAAATTGGAACATATATTTTATTCCAAGAAACATACCATAAGGAATCTTATGAAAAATTGCATCCAACAGGACCTAAACATAATTATTCATATCACACTGAAGCAATGGACAGAGCAATGGAAGGCGGTATTGATGATGTTGGTATAGGTGTATTATTTGGTCTTGAATTATACAGATACGAATTTGCCGGATTATTAATGCATGCAGAACATCTTGAAGCAGTACATGGAGTTGGTCCTCACACTATAAGTGTTCCTCGTATAAAACATGCGGACGACATAGATGCTGATTCATTTGACAATGGTATTAATGATGAGATATTTGCAAAATTGGTAGCATGTATTCGTATAGCAGTTCCATATACAGGTATGATTGTTTCTACCCGTGAAAGCCAAAAATGTCGTGAGAAACTTTTACGTCTTGGTATTTCTCAAATAAGCGGTGGCTCTAAAACAAGTGTTGGAGGTTATGCAGAGCCTGAAGCAGAAGATGATAAATCTGAACAATTTGATGTAAGCGACAATAGAACCCTTGATGAAATTGTAAAATGGCTTATGGAATTAGGTTATATTCCTTCATTCTGTACTGCATGCTATAAAGAAGGTAGAACTGGAGACCGTTTCATGAGTTTATTAAAAAGCGGACAAATCCAAAACTGCTGCCATCCAAATGCACTTATGACATTAAAAGAATATATGATTGATTACGCTAATGTAGACACAAGAGAAATTGGCGAAAAATTAATAAATGATGAAATATTAAATGTACCAAATGATAAAGCAAGAGAAGTTGCAATGAAAAATTTAATAGAAATAGAAAATGGCAAAAGAGATTTCCGTTTCTAACTTAAAAATAAATTAATAGAAAGGATGATATTATGGGTTTAAACAACACACCATCTTCAGAAAGAGTCCACATAGGATTATTTGGAAAAAGAAATGCCGGAAAATCAAGTGTGATCAACGCTATAACAGGACAAAATTTAGCAGTTGTATCAGAAATAAAAGGAACTACTACGGACCCTGTTTATAAAGCTATGGAACTTCTCCCCTTAGGACCAGTTACCATAATAGATACACCTGGTATTGATGACGAAGGAGAACTTGGTAACTTAAGAATTCAAAAAAGTCATCAAGTTTTAAACAAAACTGACATTGCAATATTGGTTGTGGATGGAACAAATGGACTTAGTAAGGAAGATGAAGAATTAAAAAATAAATTTATAGATAAAAACATACCCTATATTGTCGTTATGAATAAAGAAGACATTATAAAAGATGAAAAGTCTAAAAATGAAAATTCTAACACCATATGGGTAAGTACTAAAACAAATAAAAATATTTATGAACTAAAAGAATTAATAGCAAAACAAGTTCCAGATGAAAAACCAAAACAAAAATTAGTAGCAGATTTATTAGAACCATCTGATTTTGTAGTATTAGTAGTTCCCATAGATAAAGCAGCTCCAAAAGGAAGATTGATTTTACCTCAGCAGCAAACAATAAGGGATATATTAGAAGCAGATGCAGTTTCAATTGTAGTAAAAGAAAACGAACTTAAAGAAACATTAAAGACATTAGGTAAAAAACCAAAACTTGTAATAACGGACAGTCAAGTTTTTAAACAAGTATCTGCTGATACGCCTAAAGACATAATGCTAACTTCTTTTTCAATTTTATTTTCAAGGTATAAGGGAAATTTAAGCGAAGCTGTTAATGGTGCTAAAGCTATAGATTTACTTAATGATGGCGATACTGTCCTTGTTTCAGAAGGCTGTACCCATCATAGGCAATGTGATGATATAGGAACTGTAAAACTTCCAAAGTGGATTTTAAATTACACAAATAAAAATATTCAATTTAAATTTACAAGTGGTACAGAATTTCCATCAGATTTGTCATCTTATAAAATGATTGTCCACTGCGGTGGCTGCACACTCAATGAACGAGAAATGAAACATAGGATAAAATGCGCACAAAATCAAAATATTCCTATTACTAATTATGGAATTTTAATTGCACATATTCAAGGGATATTAGAAAGAAGCATTGAACCATTTATAATATAAATGATTATATTTAAAATTTAAAATTAATGAGAAAGAAACACCCTTCACTGCTATAAACCAGTAAAGGGTGTTCTTTATTTACATGCACTGTATATATTGAATCGCCTTGACATATATGTAAAATTAATATATTATTTGAATTATATATTTTATTGTTTTACATATGATTAATATATATAACATAGGCTTTTTTAAAGTGATTATTGATTACAAAGATTTTTATATAATAAGCATACTGCAATATTCAAACATAATAAGGAGATTCATAATAATGATAGATTTCAAAAAGATTTCAATTGAAGATAAACAATGGATAAATCCATTGTTAAAAGCATCGGACTATTCTGGATGTCATCACAATTTTGGCAATTTAATAGCATGGGCTGATGTAAATAAAACATATGTAGCTAAAGTTAATGATTATTTAGTTGTAAAAGCAGAAATGGGAAACGGCGAAAAAGGGTATTTTTATCCTGCTGGTTCTGGGGATAAAAAATCTGTTATAGAAGAATTAATATCTGACGCGTCATCTAACAACCAAAAATTAATATTTCTTGGTTTATCACCAGAAAACAAAGAAGAGTTAAATAATCTTTTTTTAGATAAGTTTATTTTCGAAGAATATAGGGACGAATTTGACTATGTTTATTTATTAGAAAAATTAGTTTCATTAAGTGGCAAAAAACTACATTCAAAACGAAACCATATAAATGTTTTCAAAAAAAACAATGAATGGTCTTTTGAAACAATTACAGCTGAAAAATTAAAAGAATGTTGGGAAATGAATGAAAAATGGTGCATAGAACAAGATTGCAAAGAAGATGAAAGTTTAACTGCAGAAAACTGTGCAACTAAATTGTTTTTTAAACATTTTAATGAAATTGGATTAGATGGTGGTATTATAAGAGTTGATGGAAATATTGTAGCATATACTTTAGGTGAAAGATTAAATTCTGATACATATGTAATACATATTGAAAAAGCTTATAAAAGCATACAAGGCGCATATCCTATGATTAATCGTGAATTTGCTGCATGGATTAATGAGCAATATCCTGATATAGTATATATAAATCGTGAAGAAGACATGGGTTTAGAAGGTTTACGAAAAGCTAAGCTTTCATATTACCCTGTTAAAATGGAAGAAAAATTTAGAGCATACTTAAAATAATATGCAAAAATGCTGTTTTTATAAACAGCATTTTTTTATTTAATTATAGCATTTTAGCAAAGCATAATAATCTATACAGAAAGTTATATTTTTTAATAACTCTATTAAATGTTATTTTATCCAAACTTTCTGAGTTGATAATTCGGTACAAAAAATTCTTATAAAATTTCAACCATTTCACCAGAAAAATTCATTATTTCTGAAAATAAAATATCCCTGAAATCAACATACGACTTTTCATCCATGTTACTCTTAAATGGTGATAACAATATTTTTCCCTGTTCAATAAATTTATTTATATCAATACTATTTTCATCTAAATATTTTTCTTTTAATATTACATAGCCATTTGAAACAAAAAATAGTTTATATCCTTTTTCAATAGGTATTTTTAATAAAATATTTTTAGTGGATATTTCATTATATCTCGTAATTCCATTCTTTAAATAATTTGTATTCTCTATCATATCTCTGTATATGGATGCGGCTTCAAAATTACATTTATTCGATTCTTCTTTCATTTTATTATTCAAACACTCAATAAAGACTTCCATGTTTTTATTGTCATCGAATAAATTCAAAAGTGTTTGCCTATTATCTTCAAATAAGTTTTTATCCATTGAAGCAGGAAATAAATGATATTTGAAATTATAACTATCATTAACTTTTTCAATTGGATATAAATTTTTAAAAGAATCAATTATTTCTTTTAAGAAAAACTTTCTTCTAAAAGGCCCATAGGAATTTTCTTCTCGATTATTAACAACTTTAAGTGGATTATACGCATTATAATTTTCTATTTTCAAATATGCATATTTTTTATCGTTTTTCATTTGTGAATTAAATATTGGTTTAATTGATTTTATCCACTCACATTCTAACAACATTGCTTCTAAATGTGTATCTGTGACCGTGCATTCAATATCATCAATTAATAAAACCATTCTTTTAACTTTTTCCCATTTAGGATTGCTGCTAAAATATGTTTTCACTCTTTTTTTAAGTGATTTACTTTTCCCAACATAAATAATATTTCCCTTTGAATCTAACATTTTGTAGATACCTGGAAGTTCTGGAATTTGAATTATTTTATTTTTAAGTTTATCTGTGATATTTATCAAATTATGACACCTTCCAAAATAAGCATTACTAAATATTTAAAATCACTAATTGTTTTATAATTTAATAATTTCGTAATCTTTACTACCCAATCCCAGTTCTTCAGCATAATCTAATATTTTTGTTGCATGAACTCCAGGATGGGCGTGTTTAAATACATCAAGTTTCATTGATTCACAAACAGCATCATAGCACGCTTGGTCCAAAGCTACAGGGTCCTTTGATGCAAAAATACCTATGTCATGTGAAATTGGCCTGCCTGAAAAAGGTACGCAATCACATAAAGGCGTTACATTCATTACAAATGTTATATATCCTACTTTATTCTCTTTATTTTCCACAGCTCCATATGCATATTCAGCCATTTTTTCAAGAAATATTGTTCCGTCTGTTTCCCATTGTACTTTAATAGCTCTTGTAGGGCATACAGTTGGACATTCACCGCATCCATAACACAAATCATAATCTATAACTGCAATTCTATTTTCAATAGAAATAGCTTCTTTTGGACAAGATTTTGCGCACATAAAACACCCAATACACTTTGAATCCTTAACAGTTGGCTTAACATCTGAGTGTTGCATTTGTTTGCCAGCTGGAGTTGCACAACCCATAGCTAAATTTTTTAATGCACCACCAAAACCTGCCATCTCATGGCCTTTAAAATGTGACATCAAAATCATTGAAGAGGAGTTATGTATTTCTCCTGCAATTTTTACAGTATCAAAATGTTTTTTATTTATTTTTACTTCTTCAACATTTTTCCCCAAAACTCCATCAGCGATTATAACAGGTGCGTTTACTACTGAATATGCAAAACCATTTTCTATTGCAGTAGTTAAATGATCAACAGAATTTGTTCTTGATCCAGTATATAAAGTGTTAGTATCAGTTAAAAAAGGCTTACCACCATATTCTTTAACTTTATCTACTATTTGTCTAACTGCAACAGGATGCATATATGTAAAGTTTCCTTTTTCTCCAAAATGAAGTTTTATAGCAACTAAATCATTATTTCCAATAAATTCATTAAATCCTGCTACATCAAATAATTTTCTTAATCTGTTAAATAAATTTTTATTTTGCGATTCAGAATATAAATCGCAAAAATATACTTTTGATTTTTCCAAAGTATACCTCCAATTTTAAATATTTTCTAACGTATTATAACATATAAAAAATAAATTGACATTAAATATAATAATTTTATGTTCGTCAAACTTATAATAGCTTTATTTAATAACAATCAACAAACTCAAAATCTAATGCTATCACAATAAAAATTAATATTAAAAGCTGCTGCATTAAATTTTTAATGCAACAGCCTCATTTTATAATTGATACTATTATTTTTTTTTGCTTAATTCATGAGCAACTTCTATTATCCAGTCTTCTTGACCGCCAACAGCTTTTCTTTTGCCAAGTTCTATAAGGATATCTCTTACATCCACATTAAATCTTTCAGATGCTCTTTTAGCATGAAGCAAAAAGCTTGAATAAACACCTGCATATCCTACCATCATTGCATCAAGATTAGTCTGAGTTTGAAGCCCTTTGCTTTCTAAAACCGGAACTAAAGCTTTAGAACTTGCATCCATCACTTTGTACAAGTCTGCATTGTGGTCAATGTTTAGCCTATTTAAAACAGCTACCAAAGTGTCTGAAGAAGTATTTCCAGCCCCTGCGCCAAGTCCTGACAATGAGCCATCAACATATGTTGCGCCAGCTTCTATCGCTGCTATGCTGTTTCCTATTGCGACCCCTAAATTGTTGTGGCTGTGAAATCCAATTGGAACTTTTAAATTTTTCTTCAATGCAGTAACTTTTTCTGTAACATCTTTTGGAAGCATTGCACCTGCAGAATCTGTGCAATAAACAACATCAGCACCATAGGATTCCATTTTTAAAGCTTCTACAACTATTCTGTCAACAGTTGTAAGATGAGCCATCATTAAAAATCCAATTGTAAACATACCCATTTTTTTAGCAGCTTTAATATGTTGAGCAGAAACATCAGCTTCCGTACAATGCGTTGCAACTCTAACAGCAGTAGCTCCACATTCCTTTGCTCTTTCCAAATCTTCAACAGTTCCAATGCCTGGAATTAACAACACAGAAAGCTTTGCATTTTTAATAACTGATGCTGCAGCTTTAATTAATTCAAAGTCGCTGTATGTTGAAAACCCATAGTTTATGGTTGAACCTGTCAAACCATCACCATGTCCTACTTCAATTATATCAATGCCTGCTTCATCCAAAGCTGAAGCTATTTTTTTCATATCATCTGGAGTGAATTTATGCGAAACTGTATGACTTCCATCCCTTAATGTAGTATCTGTTAAATATATTTTAGACATTTATTTTGTACCTCCTAACAATTGCTGAGCTTTTTTTTCTGCAATACAAACTGCTGCAGATGTAATGATATCTAAATTTCCTGAATATACTGGTAAATAATCTCCTAATCCTTCAACTTCAACCATTATAGTAACAATATCGTCTTGAATAATTGGCTCTAATAAGAAACGATAGCCTGGAACATATTGTTGAACAGTTTTTAAACATTCAAAAGCAGCTTCCCTTATTTTTTCCATATCGGGATTTTTTACTTTTGTGTAAATTGTATTTCTCATAAAAATTGGAGGTTCAGCAGGATTAAGTATTATAATTACTTTTGCTTCATCTGCTCCACCTATAACTTCTAATGCTCTTTTAGTAGTTACTGTAAATTCGTCAATATTTGCTCTTGTTCCTGGTCCAGCGCTTTTACTGCTGATTGAAGAAACAACTTCTGCATATGACACACCAACAGCTTTATTTATAGCAGCTACCATTGGAGTTGTTGCTTGTCCAGCACAAGTAACAAGATTTACATTGTCTAATTTTAAAAGTTCTTCATCTAAATTTACTGCTGGAGAACAATAAGGTCCTACAGCTGCAGGAGTCAGATCAAGAGCAAACATACCTGCTTCTTTTAACTTTGGTGCTGCTTCAATATGACCTGTGGCTGAAGTACAATCGAATACTATTTGTATTTCACCTTTGTATTTTTCAATTAAATAATCAACACCGTCAGCAGATGCATCTATACCTTTTGCTCTTACTTGCTTAAGATTTTCTGATTCTCTGTGACTAACCACACAAACAACTTCTAAAAGATCGCTTCTTCCCAATTTAACTATCAAATCCTGCCCAATATTACCAGGGCCAATAATTCCAACTTTTATTTTTTCCAAAATTAAACCTCCCAAAAATTTTTTTGTTCTTCATATTTACTTATCTTATTCTTTAATTAAAGCTGTGAATTAACACCTTAATCTAAAACATAAACTATTTAGTGCTGAATTTCGCGCCGCCTTAATTTCGTCATTAACGAACTGTGTTCGTAAATATATTTATAATAAATGGACATTTTACTTTTCAAATGCCCCTTATTATTTAATAATAGTAAAAACAATACCTTTTTTTTATGTTATCACAATCTGTTCTAAAAGTAAAGATTTTTTTAAAATTTATTCGGCAATATTGAATGCAGTTCGTAAATTCATCATTTAATGCTCAATTTTTAAATTTCATTATAAATAAATAAATAAATAAATATATATATATTTATGCTTATTTATAATGAGAAAATAATGTTATTAATTAATTATAATCAGTCAAATTAATACAACCATCGTTCTTGATTAAAATTGTATCAGTTATTCTCGGTCCTCCAACTTTAGGGTTATATATGGTAGGAAGCAATACATCAACAACCATGTTCTCATGCAATATGTGCGAAGAATTTTTACTGATTATTGGATAAAACTCTGATTGACGAATTCCAACACCATAGCCTATTGTATCTAAAAACATTTTTGCATAACCATGATCGTGAACATAGTTATACACTTTTTCATATACATCTTTAGCTTTTATACCTACTTTCAAAGATGTAATTGCAATCTTTTGAGCTTCCTTTAAAATATCATATATTTTAACTGTTTCAATTTCTGCATTTCCAAGAAAAACAGTACGGCACATCTTCGCTGTATATCCCTTATAAGATGCTCCAAGATGAATTACTACAGGCTCATTATCTCGTATGACATAATCTCCCGCATATGGGTGAACTAATTGTTGGCGGTCATGACGAAGAACTTGCATTCTAAATGGACTTCCTTCGGAACCTGCTTTGCGCATGGCATATTCTGCTTCAGCCAAAATATCAGTTTCTTTCAGGCCTGGTTTTACAGCTTTTATGGCAGATTTCATACCTTCTTTCAAAAATCCAGCAGCCTTTTTGATATATTCTATTTCGTGCTCAGCTTTTATTGAACGTATTTGATAACAAGCTTCTGCAATATCACCAAAGAAAATATTTGGCACTGTATCTCTCAAACATTTGTAATCATTTAAAGAAATAAAGTATCTTGTAAAACCTATTTTTGGATTATTGATTCCCAAGTCCCTAACAAAATCTGCAGTCTTTTGACTTACATTTTCTCCTGGAAAAAAATATGGTACTACTTCTATCCCCGTTGTATCCCTAACATACCTTGCATCTAACCAAAGACAAATAAATATTGGATCGCCGATTGCTGGTACTATTAATGAGCCTGCTTCAATATCTTCCATTTGTGCAAAATAAATAATATTTTCTCTATCCATGATTACAGCAGCATCAAGTCCTAAATTATTAAGATGTTCTTGCAATTTAGATATTCTGCCTTTAATTATCTCATTCATGTTTAGCCTCCTTCTATGACAAGCTGCGAGTACTAATAAGCACCCACATGCTTAACAATTCTTAATTTGCTGGTTCTTCATCAAAATCTTTCTTTTCAGAAATTAAAGAAATAATTACGCCAAACAATAAAGCCCAGAAAGCTGCTCCAATATTAAAAACTGTAATTCCACTAGCTCCAACAATTAATGCTGTGAATGCTCCAGTTTTAAAATTACCAAAACCAAAAGCGTCTTTAAACGAACCTACCAACACACCTATCATAGCGAGTCCTGCTAATAAATTAATTAATGCAGATGGAATAACTTTTATAAATGCAATAGCAAAACTTGCAAACAATCCAAATGTTATGAAAAAACATCCATTAGCAAAGGCAGCAGCATAACGTCCATTTTTATCTTCACCTGCTTCAGAAGAAGAACATATTGCAGTCATTGGTCCTGCTATATTAGCATTATGAGCTCCTACTAAACCCGAAAAAATACCGCCAATACCACTAATTGCTGTCATTGCATTTACTGGCGGTTTATATCCTTGTGCATAAAGCACACCAATTGCTTGAGCATTTTCAGCTCCAACTACCAATGCAGCAAGTGGAACAGATACAGATAAAATTGACGCAGCATTAAATGACGGAATTACAATTTGAGGTGGTATATATTTAAGCTCAAATGCTTCTACACTAAATCCTCCAGTTGCAAACAATGCTATAACACCTAAAATTAAAGCTGCTAATATAGGGGAGAATTTTTTTGATATTTTTGGAACAAGTAAATATCCAAATAAAGCAGCGCCACAGACAATCGGTAAACTCATAGTAGAATTTACTATATTAGTACCAAATCTTAACATAACGCCCGCTATCATTCCCATTACAATTGGTAAAGGAAGAAACTTCATTACTTTTCCCATAAGACCAGTTATTCCAAGCAAAAGCACAATTATTCCAGCCATTATGAAGGCACCACCTGCCTCACTGAAAGAATAGCCAACTAAAGATGTTGCAAGCATTGATGCTCCAGGAATAGAAAACGCACCAACGATTGGCATTTTATAATATAGTGCCATAATTAAACTAATAAGTCCACCAAAAACATAGATACCAAAAAGCCAAGAAACTGTTTGTTCTGTCGTATATCCAGCTGCAGTACTTGCATTGATGGTAACAAGCGCTGGACCTGTACATCCAAATACTGATGCTATAAAGCCTGCAGTAATAGTTTTTGAGTTTAAGTTCTTTTTTAAATCCGCGATACCAGAATCATAGCCTGGACCTTTTTCAATAATTCCTGATTGTTTTGCAATAATGCTCATAACATGTTCTCCTTTTAGTTTTTATTTCTTGAAAATTCAGAATATATAATTAATTATTTACTCAGCCTTACTATTAAGTAATGAATACAGCTTATGAAGGCTGAGTTAAGTTATTAAATTATTTTTTTAATTTCTCCAAAATTGAAATATCTACTCCTCTTTGCTTTAACCATTTTGGAAGGAGCACTTTATCTACTTTTTCACTTACACTTGGTGCCTTTTCTATTAATAATTCAGCTAAAGAACGACTTAAATTTATACCAGACATTGCTCCATCAAATATTAGAACCTTATCTGTACCAGCAGTATTGTAAGCAAAATTCATAGCGCCTTCTGTGGATTTGATTACTGCAGCATAATCCATATATTCCATATTTAATGGATCCGTATCAAAAAGATCACTTTGTTCTTGACCTACAACAATAGTAGGAATATGTTTTGAGAAGAATGCTGATGGATAACCTAACCAAGCATAATTATGAACACACATTTTTACTGCTGGATTCATAGAAGGTATATCATTTAACATTGGTTTATCTTTCTTATTATAAAATGCTTCTGTATACCATGTATATGCTGGCAATGGAACATTCATATCATAAAGATCTGTATTGGCTCCAACGAAATTACCATAAATTACACCGGCAGAAAATACATAAGGCACTGGACATGGGAAATCCAAAACAGCAATACATTCATCAATCTCACCAAATAGAGTCATTATTTTTCCATAATATTGACATCCTAAGAAAGTTGCACGATCGTTTAATGCATATAAATCTGTGTCTGAATCAACGCCTATTATTCCATGGGGTCCAACATTCAAAAACGAAGCAAAGGCAAATTTACTTTGTACAAACTCTGAGTCAAAGATAGCTCTTGCTGTAAAGTTTGCAGCTCTTGGTCCAAGGTTTTGATGATATGTGCTTCGAGTTTCACATCTTGCATATGACATTCCAAAAGGCTTTACGGCTTTATCAACTTGTCTGTGAAAATGTACTTCACGAACATCAGTATGATGTGCATGGATTATCCAATCAGCATCATATACTTTTTTCAAACCATATAGAGTTCCAATTTCAGTTTCTATGGCAATACCTTCATCTACTGGTGCCATACCTGATGCTTTTCCATCAAAATAAGTATCTAACTCATATCTTTTAATATATTCTTCAGTTTCTCTAAATCTCATTCCAACACCAGCACGCAAGCGGATATTCGTAGAACCTGTCTTCTCTATAACTACATCCTTGATAGCTTTCAAAAGTTCTGCATATGGTTGTCCGCCATATAGAGTAAATCCATGATGTGAAGCCAAAACATTTACAGAATGTTCTGGTTTAATTTTACTCATGTCAAGTTGTCTCAAAGATTCAACTGCAACTCTATAAACTTCTTTGATACCGTCCACACCCTCAGGAGCTGGATAAATGATATCTGGCAAATCAGGAAATAGTTCTTTTAATTTTAGTGAAACCATATTAGGCATTTCGGCAGCTCTAGTTTTTACTAAAGATGGATCGATTCCATACTGAGATGTTTTTGCAATAATAGGTGTAATAGGTTGGTGTATCAATTTTTCATTATTCATATTTTACCTCACATTTAATAATTTTATTTGGTTACAATCATGTAATTCTAATAATAATTTTTATTCATTTGACGTATGAACAATTTTATCTAATAACTCTCTATCTTCTGCAAAATAAAAACTACTATATTTCTCTGTTACTTCATCTGGAATTGTCCAAGCTGTAGGTGTAACTCCATACCACTGCCATCCATTAGGGTTAGGTACAAGTTCATTTCCTGCTGCAACAACCATCCTTAATAGAGGTTGAATACATTCTATTGTACACCCAGTTCTTATTCCA